>JADFOM010000266.1 GCA_022562835.1 Acidobacteriota bacterium
TACGGCGACCGTGTCCGCGTGCTTGAAGCTGGGGCGCACAGCATCGAGTTGTGCGGTGGCACTCACGTCAGCGCGTTGGGCGAGATCGGGCTGTTGAACGTGGTCACTGAGGGTTCGATCGGGTCGAATCTGCGTCGCATCGAAGCCGAGGCGGGCGCGACACCTATCGATCGCCTGCGTGCGACCCGTCAGACGTTGAGCGATGCGTCCGAGATCCTTGGTGTTGGATCAGCCGACGTCGTCGATGCGGTACTAAGACAACAACAGGAACTCAAGACCTTGCGATCCGAGCTAGAGCGTCTAAATACCGCTGCGGCAGTTGGTCGAGCAGGTGAACTGGCTGCCGCGGCCGATGAGGGCATCGTCGTCGCCCAGATCGAGGGGGTCGATCGTGACGGTCTGCGCGAGCTCGCCGTGGCCGTGCGCGATGAGGGTGTCGCCTTGGTCGTCCTCGGAGCGGTGATCGAGTCGGGTGGTGCAGCCTTGGTCAGTGCGGCCGACCCGGAGGGCGGTTTCGACGCCGGAGCGGTGCTCGGCGACGCTGCAAAAATGGTTTCGGGCGGCGGCAGGGCGAGCCGTGAGTTGACGATAATTGGCGGTAAGGATGGCAGCGCGGTCGGTGAGGCACTTGACCACGTTCGGGCCAATCTCGCGGGCTGATTCTTGCGCGCTTTAGGTATCGATCTCGGGGAGGTCCGCGTCGGTGTGGCAGTGAGCGACTCCGACGGCCGCGTCGCTACCCCGATCGAGGTGCTGATTCGCAGTGGTGACAGGCAGCGTGACCATCGGTCGATCGCGGAACTCGCCGCGGAGTGGGAGGTCGACCTGGTCGTGATCGGGGTGCCGTATTCCCTTGATGGTGGGATCGGACCAACGGCTGAGCGGGCGCTTGCCGAGATCCAAGAAATAGGTGACACCCTCACCGTGCCAGTTGAGACCTACGATGAACGCCTGAGCACAGTGACCGCTGAGCGCACCCTCATGGAACAGAATCTTGACGCGCGAAAGCGTCGAAGGGTTGTCGACATGGTTGCGGCATCGGTGATTCTGCAGGGCTGGCTCGACGCACAGGTTGAGGACGACATCGATGACTGAGGAACCGACACGCCCTGATACACCCGAGGTGGACGCCACGCAGCAACGGGCGGCTCTCGAGCCGTTGATCACAAGACGCGCAAGACCTCGATCCGCCACACCGCCCGTGGAAGGACCGCTCTCGCCCGAGGACGACATCTTTGGCACTCCGCATAACCCGAACGAACCCATTGACCCCAATGACTACGTCAAGTTGCCGCGCCGCGGACGAAGCTGGCTGAGGGTATCGATCGTTCTCGGTGTCGTCGCCGTAGCGTTCATTGCTACCTTTCTGGTCTTCAACGGTTGGGTCGATGGGCAGGTCAACCCGAGCGGTGGTCCAGGTGAGCCGGTCGAGTTTGCAGTCGAGGACGGCTGGTCTACCAACCGTGTCGCCGAGGAGCTGGCTGGAGCCAACGTCATCTCGAACTCGACGATCTTTCGGTATTGGCTGCGCTGCCCGAGCCTCGCGAAGCCGACCCTGGGTTGTGACGAGACGATCGATGTCAACTTCCAGACCGGGGACTACGATCTCAACACCCATATGGCCTTTGAGGATGTGCTGACCGTTCTTGAGGAGGGCCCTGCACCAATAGTCGTTCTCAAGGTCCGTATTCCCGAAGGTCTACGCCTCGGCGAACTCAAAACCCGACTCGTCGAACAGAACCCTCTGTTCAAAATCCAGGACATCGATGCGGCCCTCGCCAGTGGAAATATCGTCTCCTCGTTCGACCCGCCCAAGCGCGACGGCGCCGATTTCATGGAGGGATTGTTTTTCCCGGCGGTCTATGAGCTTTCCGAAGATGACGCCACCGACGAACTGAAGCTGATGATTCAGATGTCAAAAACCATGGAGAATCGTTTTGCGGGCGTGCAGGCAGATGTAGAGGAACAGTTCGGACGCGCGTCAGAAATCGATGAGCTTGGCCTAACCGACTACGAGATCATCACGATCGCCTCGATGATCGAAGAAGAGGCCAAGGTCGACGGAGACCGGCCCAAGATTTCGCGGGTTATTTACAACCGGCTATTGGCCGGGGAGCCGCTCGGTGTTGATGCAACGGCCCGCTACGCCGGGTTCGACCCTGCTGACAATGAGTTTGACTCGCCCTACAACACCCGGCTCTACGCAGGCCTTCCTCCCACCGCGATCGCCGCGCCTGGTGCGCTGTCGCTCGAGGCGGCGATGCATCCGGAGGATGGGGATTGGTTCTATTACGTGCTCACCAATGAAGGAGGTGTCGACGGGGCGCATCGCTTCGTGGATACGTCTGACGAGTTCGAAGTTGCCAGGCAGGTATGCATCGAACTCGACCTCGGATGCGGATAACAGCCACGACGACCCTGGCGGTCGTGTTAGGCGATCCGGTCGAGCATTCGCGCTCACCCGAGCTTCACAACGCAGCCTTTGAGGCAGCGGGACTCGACTGGGTGTACACCGCTGTTCGTGTCGGTGAAGCCGACGTGCCCGCCGCACTTGCCGCGATGCGAGTTCTCGGCGTAGCGGGGGCCTCGGTGACGATGCCGAATAAGGCTGCCGCAGCTCTACATGCGGATCGTCGATCGCCGAGCGTAGAGGTGTTGGGCGTGGCGAACTGCCTGATCAATAGAAACGGACTCATCCACGCGGACAACACCGACGGGATCGGGTTTATCCAGGGGCTTTTCGCGGACTGCGGAGCGAGCGTCGACGAAAAGTCCGTGGCGATAGTCGGTGCAGGCGGTGCGGCTAAAGCCATTGCCCATGCCTGTGACCTCGGGGGCAGCGCCCAAGTGACGATCATCAACCGAGACCGTGCAAGGGCCGAGGAGGCAACGTTGGTGGCGCCTCGCAGCGGACGAGTCGGCTCGATGAGTGACATCGGGGGCGCTGATCTGGTCGTAAATGCGACGCCTGTTGGGATGCTCAACGATACGTCTATGCCCTTTGATCCGACCCTAATTCGCACCGACGCCCTGCTGGTTGACCTGATCTACTCTCCTGTCGAAACGGTCTTGTTGGCCAGCGCACGAGCACAAGGCGTGGTGGGTTTCAACGGCATGTCCATGCTGATTCATCAGGCAGCAGCACAGTTCGAGGCCTGGACGGGAGCCGAAGCGCCGCTGATTGCCATGAGAAACGTCTTCAGAGGCGAAACATGATATTTGGGATCGACCGCAAACTTGAATTTTGAGTGCCGCTGACCTTAGGGCTGTCGCGTTCCTGCCGATAGGGAGCGCAGCCGACTAGGAGGACGTCGTGGGACTGCAAGGCACAATCGAAACGTTTCCACTTGAGGACGTGATGGCTCTCCTCGCCTCATCCAATAAGTCGGGAAGACTCACAGTGACATCGGACAAACTCGGTGGTGTCATCTGGTTCGACGATGGCAAACTGTTTCGAGCTGACCTCGGCGGTGAGGACGACGTTGCTCTCACCGACGCGTTTGTCGCATTGTTAAGGCTTGGTTCGGGCTCATTTCGGTTTGACCAGGGTCAGGCGGCCGAGAAGAACACGTCCAGCGTCGCGGTCGAGACGGTGCTGGCAGAGGTGACCGACCAACTCTCTGAGTATGAAGAACTCGAGCGAACGATCCCGAACATGCAGGTAGCGGTACGCCTTGTCCAAGAACTGAGCGCAGAAGAGGTCGTGCTGACGACGCAAGAATGGCGAGTGGTGACCATGCTGCACGGGGTGCTGCGTGCAGCAGACCTTGCGACGGCCATGACGCTCAGCGAATTGGACACGATGCGGCTGCTCAGTTCACTCGATTCCAAGGGACTCATCTCGGTCCTGGTCAACGAACCAGAGGTGACCAGGGCCCTGGAAGCTAGGCCGCGTGAGGTTGGCGAAGAATCGACTGCCACGTTCATGGACCTCGCCGCGGTGGTCGATCGGCTCGACACTCCGGAGACTTCGTTGATCGTCGATGCCGAGCCCAATACCGATCCCGCCGAGGAACGCTTCTTCGATCACGACCCGACAATCGAGATCGACCAAGCCGACATCGCCGCTCA
>JADFOM010000267.1 GCA_022562835.1 Acidobacteriota bacterium
GAAATGGAGGGTCTCTTCGGCGTTGAGAAATCGGTACAGGTAGGACTCTTCCGGCAAGTAGCCGATGCGTTCGTTCTTCTTGACGTCGGTGGCCGGCTTGCCGAAGGCCAGCACTTCGCCGCCGGTGGGGAAAAGCAGCCCGAGAATCAGCTTGATGGTGGTCGTCTTGCCCGAGCCGTTGGGCCCCAGGAAGCCGAACACGCCGCCTTCGGGAACACAAAGGTCGAGCGACTCGACTGCCACCACGGTGCCGCCTCGCTTGCGGTACGTCTTTCGTAATCCCTGAATCTCGATGACGTTCATGTCGGTACTCCCCGTTTGCCAATACAGACGAGGTCATGGGGTTAGCGGGTGACACGAGGCCAATAAATTCTCTCCGCTTGTTGAGGATGCGCGGCGAGAGTGTGGGTCAGACGTTGCGGCGCGACAGGCCGGCGCGGACCTCGTCGAGCCAGCTGAGCTCTTCGACTGTGCGACCTTTGGGGAGAGCATCGGCGTCGAGCCCGTAAAGGGTTGTGGCGTTGGTGGCGAGGATGCGCTGTTTGATCTCCGGGGTGAGCCGGGGGTAGCCATGCTGCTCGCAAAACGCATCGGGAATCGAGAAGGCGCGAAACGCATCTATCAGAGGTTGCGGAGGTCCGTACCAGATCGAATCGGTGCCCCAGACAATGCGCTCGGGTCCGACGGCAAGGAGTAACTTCCCGAGCACATGGGCAGCCTCAGCGGGCCTGCGCAACATCAGGAACCAAGTGCTGCCGAGTTCGGCCCAAACATTGCGGTGAGGCGGAATCTCGGCGTTCTCAAGACTCGCGACGAGTCTGTTGACCCCACTTCCATCCGAGTCGTATGCGGCTTCTTGACGGTCTTCGTCGATCTCGTAGCCCGAGTGGTAGACGACGAAATCGATGTCTGGAAACAGCGCAGCGGCGGGACCTATGTCACGGGGTGACTCGCCGACCGGACCCGAGCCGGGCACCGGGCCGGCAATTCCCTTGTGGGCGCAGACGATGCGTGGCCCAACGTTGCGGACCGCTTCGAGGAAAGGTATGCCGGTGCGCTCGTCATCGAGTTCGAATCCAATACCGCCTTGTGACGGCGGGCCCCACAGGGTGTAGACCTTCCACGCAGACGGTGAAAGTGTGTCGCGCCACCAGACAAGTTTTTCGCGGTCGGCGTCGCCGGCATTGGGATGCACGATCGTGTGCGTTAGCACGCGTCCGGTCCCCGCGTAGCGATCCACGACGTCTCTTACCGCCGCTATTTCGCTGTTGGGCAGAACCATCGAATCGGGCGTTCCGGGTAGAGCGGTGATGAGGGCGACAGCAGTTTCACTGCCGCCGAAAACCTGTGCGGCCCAATGCCGTCCATCGAGCATGTCCGGGTCGATGGACCCGCTCCAACGTTGGGGTTCGACCATGCGCAAGAAACCCTCCAACGCCTGCCCGCCAACGGGCCATCGTCGGGGGTCGACCAGGTGGGTCTGAACATCGATTACGGGCCCACGCGGCGCGAGTAGCTCATCGGCCAATGCTCGGTCATGCGCCGCGTCGGCGGGCAGATCGAAGAATCCGCCGCCTGCCTCGGCGTCGATTGCCCGCAGAGTCGCAACCGTTCCGAGCCGGGACTCGAGATATGACTGTGCCGAACCTAACGATGTGTGTGATCCATCCTTGAGCACTGCGGTGACTCTGTAAATCGCGGCGAGGTCGCAGCGTCGATGTGTTAGCGGCTTGTACTCATCGCTGGATCGTCGGGCGAGCAGCGGAGGAGCGAGTAGGTATGACACACAGCCATCCTGCCCGAAGTTGCTGCACGGATTCCACAATGCAAGCGGAGTCAACACCGAATTTCGAGCGATGACCGCGATCGAGTAGACCGGACAGCGATGACCTATGTACCAATCTCCATCCTCGATCTGGCGTTCATCGCCCGCAACGGAACCGCGCATGACGCACTCGAGGGCAGCGTCGCACTAGCCCGTTCGGCCGAACAAGCCGGCTATCGCCGCATCTGGTACGCCGAGCATCACAACATGTCATCTATCGCGTCGTCGGCGACAAGTGTTCTAATCGCCCACGTCGCAGCGAACACGTCGACGATCCGACTTGGATCCGGTGGGATAATGCTGCCAAACCACTCTCCGCTCACCATTGCGGAGCAGTTCGGGACGCTCGAAACGCTTCACCCGGGCCGCATCGATCTAGGTCTCGGCCGAGCACCCGGTAGTGACCAGGACACCATGCGCGCCCTTCGGCGTGACCCGAAATCCGCAGAGACTTTCCCCGAGGATGTGCTGGAACTGCAGGGCTACCTGAGCGAGCAGACGCGCATCGCTGGGGTCAACGCAATCCCCGGCAGGGGCACCAACGTGCCGTTGTACATCTTGGGTTCCTCACTGTTCGGCGCGCGACTCGCGGCGGCGTTTGGTCTCCCCTACGCATTCGCATCGCAATTCGCGCCGGAAGCCTTGCATCAAGCCATCGCCGTGTACCGAGCTGAGTTCAAACCGTCTTCACAACTCGACGATCCGTACGTGATGGCGGGCTTGAACGTCATCATTGCCGTCAACGACGCCGACGCGGAACAAGAACGTGTTGTAGTGACCCGCTCTCGTATCGCGCGGATGCTCGGTGTCGACGGCGAATACACCGATGCGCAGGCCGACCGGCTCGTCAATTCGCCCCAAGGTCAACAAATCGCGTCGATGATGCGCTACACAGCGGTTGGCGGCCCGCCGAAGGTCGCGGAGTACCTCGATGGTTTCGCTCGAGATATTGCTGCCGACGAGCTAATCGTCGTACACGCTTGCTCGACGCTCGAGGGGCGCATGCGCTCGGTGGAGCTACTCGCAGACGTCTGTGGGCTGACCAAACGCAAGAATTGACACGCTGGAGATGTCCCGCCTCAGGGCTGAATAATCTCAAAACTGGCTGCATATTCGACTCCGATGCGTTCTCCGCACGTCGCTGCAGCCTTGCGGAGGAACTCCCCCGGATTCGCCATATCGTCGCCGAGATTGGCTAGGTAGGTGCTGTGGCAACGCAACGATTCGACTCCTGCGTCCATCGTTTTGGTGACGTCGACAGCATGGGTCGCTTGTGGAGAACCGCTAAAGGCGACAAAGCGGACACCGTCCCATGCGTCGCCCGGCAGGTCGGTGAAGACCCACGGGTTTGCGGCGTCACGTACAGCATCGAGTACCGCGACTCCCACGACCCGATGGTCGACGTGATTCCAGCTGGGGCCTCCCCAACTTTCACGAAAATTGATGGACAGAACGACCTCGGGCCTGTGGCGCCGGATAGCGCCCGCGAGATCACGCCTCAAGGCGATATCCCCGATGACCAGTCCATCGGCGTGATCGAGAAACTCGACCATCTCGACCCCTACGGCTGCACAACTCAAACGTTGCTCAGCTTCACGCTCGGGCCCGACAACCTCGGGTGGCATCGACGATATTCCCGCTTCTCCGCGTGTGACGAGAAGATAGGAGATGTCCTTGTCCTGCTGAGTCCAGCGTGCGACCGCCGACGCAGCGCCGTACTCCATGTCGTCGGGGTGCGCGACGATGGCAAGAGCCCGGGCCCAGTCCTCGGGCATGTTTGACAGATCCGCGGTCACGGAACCTCCACGCGTTTTGTATCGATGCGTGTACGTGGCAGGCCGCTGGTAAACCAGAGGGCGCACAAAGCGATCATTGCAGCGATCAGAAGACCCGCCTTGAGCGAACTGAGCTGAGCATCTTCGTAGTTCTCTATCGCTGCGCTGATGGTCTGCGGGTCGACTCCGGCGTCGTTAAGGCCTTGTTCGACGGCGTCTGCGGTGGCGAACGTCGCCCCTTCGTTCAGCTCGACACCAACCGCCGTGGTGAGCTCCTCGTCGACCCGTGGATCAGACTCGATGTTGTCGACGAAGACGCCGGCTAGGGAGCTGATAACGACAGCGCCGATCAAAGCGGTACCGACCGCCGAACCGAGCTGCTGAGCCGTGTATTGCAGCCCGCCAGCTTCACCTCTGTCCTCGGGCCCGACGGCGGATTGGATTACGTT
>JADFOM010000268.1 GCA_022562835.1 Acidobacteriota bacterium
ACGGTACGTATGACCCCCGAACAAGCCGGCATCGTCATCGCGACCATCGACACCGGGGTCATGGCCAACAACACACCCGACGCGTCCAACGAACCCGAGTACACGCCCAGTCTCTCCCAGCAACGCTGCGATGTGTTCGTCGACACCTTCAAACGCGCAGCCTGCACACGCTCGACCGATACCGATGGTGTTTCACCCAACGTCGAGGTAGTTATCCACGCACATCACGCCCCCGACGGCCGCATTGTCGGGACACTCGCCGACGGCACACCGCTGAGCGGAGCAGCCGTCGAAGAACTCGCCTGCTCGGCCACAATCCGAGCACTGATGCACCACAGCAACGGCCGCCCCATCGACGCAACGCCAGCGCGTCGCGGACCCACCAAACGCCAGATTCGACTACTCACCGAACGCGATCATCACTGCACCTACGGACGCTGCAAATCCACAGACTTCCTCCACGCCCACCACATCATCCATCGGACCCACGACGGCCCCACCACCCTCGACAACCTCACCCTCCTCTGCGGACATCACCACCGTCACATCCACAACCACCAACCGGAGTGGCAACCCGCCTGGTTCACGCTGAACGAGGGGTCACCACGAACCGCCGCCCCCGCCGCCGCCGCCGCCGCCGCTACTCGACGGCGGGGTTCCCGCCGACATGGCGCTTGAGCTGAGCGCTGGAATGGCGGCCGCGAAGGCGAGGTCGTTGCCAAATGTACTGTTCGAGCCGAGTTCCTTTGCTGCGGACTCCACGGCGCGATTCCAATGGTCGAGCTCGTCGAGTGCGACGGCCCAAGCCGTGTATTCGCGCAGATAGCCACGCTCGGCGGCCTGCTTGGCGTGGTATGCCTCGGAGTTCTCGATAAACCGTCTGAACGACTCAATCTGAAGCCACAACGCTGTGCCCTTGGGGCTTCGCACCCTCAATTCCCACGACCGTATGACCGCGCTGAAACCCGCTCCAGCGATCAGAGCCGCAATGGCGACCATCCCAAGCCAACCCGCCGCCCAGCGGTTCGCCAAAAACGCACCTGCAGCGACGAGCGCCAGCGACAACAACCCGATGATCGAGCCCAGGACCCGCGCCTTGATGACCCGTCGGCCTGCGGTCTGATCCCACAGATCACTCGAGGCTCGCCAGTCGTCGAGTCGCTCATCTAGTTCGTTCCAACCGGCGGTGAATGAGGCGTCATATGTGCCCAGTTCGATCGAGTCGCGCTGCGCGAACATCGTGTCGAGGACGGCCTCTACTGCCGGGTTCGCCCGTTTCGGTCCGCGGGCTAGCACTATTTTGGGCTTGGGCTCGTCGGTTTCGCTTAAGGCGACCTCGTCGCGGATGGCCGACTCGATCAGCCACGCGACCCGATGTCGAACGTGTGGCCGCTCCGAATGGATCACACCGCCGAGAGCCGCACTCAGATCCGCCGGCGGCGCGAAATCGGTCGTTGCCATCTCCTCGAGTTCTGCGTAGTCGACTTGTCGTACGCCCAGGCTGTCGTCGCCCAGCGCCGCGTCGGCCGCACCGCCCGCATACGCGAGTTCGCGACCGCGTCGCCGAATTGAGGGGGAGACGATTAGCCCACCGGCGAGTGTCGCGAGCATTGCGACGACGCCGGGCAGCAGCAAACCCGAACCGGGGTCCTCAGCTTCCCCGGAGGGGACCGCCGGAAGCGTCGGCATTGCGGGCAGGGCGGGACCGGCTGTTGCGTAGATGGTGACGCCTTCACCGGCCTCCAGGCGCCCGGTGTCGACGATCAGGTGACCGGGCTTGATCTGTGTGGCCGTGCAACCACCGGTCGATCCGGCGGCACCCCGGTCGCAGCGGGGATTTGTCAGCTCATATGGGGCGACCAGGTGGGCGACGGTGTGTGTGACCGGCACTTCCCATTCGAGTCCGACCGCGTTCCAGGCGACGGTGGTTCCGTCGACGAGCGTCGAGAGCGGGTATTGAATTGTGTAGCGGTGACGTCCTGACACGGTAAGTGCTGGATCGCCGATCCTGACCAGTGTGCTCCCGGTCCACTCCAGCGTGAACTGATCGGGAGCGGTAGGTGAAGAGACCGAGATCTCGCTAACGGGAGACGGGCTCGGAATGTCTCGGAATATGCCGTGACGGCTCTCAACGCCGAAGTCATAGTCGAGCACCTCGGTTATTTGAGCGTCTCCCTCAAACGAGAGCTGCGCCAGGGTCCAATAGGTAGCCACCCGCTCGTCATCGCCTGCCAGCGCAGCAATCGAAGCGACAAGACCGACAACGATCGCGCCGACGGTGAGCCACACCATGTCGATACGTCTGCGTTTGAGGGGTCGCACCACGCGAACCGTAGTGCAGTGAACTCTTTGGTCAGGACACTCTCGCGCACCGCCCAACCGGTATCGTTCCGCCGTGGACGACGACACCATGATTGGGCTCGCACTCGAACAGGCGAAAGAAGCCGCCGCGGCTGGTGAGGTGCCTGTGGGCGCTGTTGTGGTGATCGACGGGCAGGTCGTTGCAGCCCGACGCAACGAACGCGAATTCACCAATGACCCGACCGCACACGCTGAGCTGTTAGCCCTGCGCGACGCAGCCGAACACGTGGGCAACTGGCGTTTGGAAACCGCGACGATGGCCGTGACCCTCGAACCTTGTCCAATGTGTGCGGGTGCGTTGTTCAGCGCCCGGGTGAGCCGTGTTGTCTTCGGTGCCGATGACCCAAAGGCTGGCGCGTGCGGATCGCTTTACAACATTGGGGCCGATCAGCGGCTCAATCATGAGTTCGCTGTCACACCAGGTGTGCGGGCCGCTGAGTGTGGAGCTTTGCTGAGCAAGTTCTTCGCATCCGTGCGCTGAACCCGATCGAGCTGACCAGAGTCGCGTGCTGAGCGGCTACCCTCGTCGCCGGAGGGTTGCCAGAGCGGACGAATGGGGCGGCCTCGAAAGCCGTTGTGGCGCTCGCGTCACCAAGGGTTCGAATCCCTTACCCTCCGCCAGAAGTGTCTTGTTCGAACCCCGTCGCCGGCAGTAGGTGGCGGGGTTCGTCGCATCTACGGGTAGCGCGCCTGTTGGGCGTTCTCGGTAGTGCCAGTCGATGCTGGCGAGCAGCTCGGCGACTTGGTCATCATCTGCGCGTCCGGCTCGTTCGTAGGTGACGGCGGCTGGCTCCGGATCATCGCCTCGCTCCGTGGCCTCGGTGACGCTTTAAGCATTTGGATTCGGTCTCCCACCGGTGCGCCCACATCACGCCGGGGCCAGAGTTACGGGCCGACGACTTCGTCAACGAGCTGCCACAGCACCGCCCGATCCTCGAGCACGACAACAGCGTTCCCGGGAGTCGGTCATGTGATCTTGCTTTTTGGTTGTCCGGATTCACGCGGAGTTCGTCGGGTTGGCGCTGCTGATCTCGGCGGTGGAGTTGCGGTCTCAGAGCCTCGTGAACTTGCGGGTGGAGAGGGTGGCGAAGACGACGATGATGAGGGCTGACCAGAGCAGGGATCGGGTGATGAACCATGTGGTGGTGTGGCCGAGCAGGGCTTCCGTGTCGCCGCCGAGGACGAGGGAGCGTACGGCACCGACCATGGCGGTGACAGGCTGGTTCTCGGCGATGGGTTGCATCCAGCCGGGCATCGACTCGACCGGGACATAGGCGCTGGAGACGAAGACCAGCGGAAACACCGAGAAGGCGATTCCTTGCGCGGCTTGGGGGCTGCCGGAGATCAGGCCCAGGAAGATCTGGAGCCAACTGAACGCGGCGGCGAAGATCACGACGAGTACGGCCGCGGCGAGCGCTCCGAGCACGCCGTCGTGGATGCGAAAACCAACTGCGAACCCGACGGCAACGGTGACGAACGCGGCCCAGCTGATCATCGCCGTGTCGGCCATCGACCGACCCAGCAGCACCGCCGAGCGGGGCACTGGCAGCGAGCGGAGCCGGTCGAACAATCCGGAGTCGGCGTCTTCGGCCACACCGACTGCGCCGGTGGAGAACAGACCGGCCACCACGGCGGTGGCGGGGACGAGGAAGTCGACGTAAGCGATGCTGCCGGTCTGAATGGCG
>JADFOM010000013.1 GCA_022562835.1 Acidobacteriota bacterium
GAAGTACCAGGTGCTACCTCTCGACAACAGCCCCTTCGACGCCCTCTTCGGCGATGGCCACGTTTCGGGCCCCGTCCGCTCGCGCTACGTCTACTACCCCGGGGGCGGGCCGGTCCCCGAGGAGTCCGCCGTGAACGTGCGCAACCGCTCGCACACGATTACCGCCGAGGTGGAGATTCCGGACGGTGGCGCCGAGGGCGTCCTGCTGACGCAGGGCTCAGGCCTTAGCGGCTACGCGCTGTTCGTCCGCGAGGGACGCCTGCACTACGTACACAACTTTTCGGGGCTGGAGGAACATCGGGTGTCATCTTCCGCTGCGGTCGTCGTGGAGTCATCCTCGGTACCACCGTCGTCATCATCGCCGCACCCAGCCGCGATCAGGGCGAATACACACAACAAAGCAAGAACTAGAACATTCCGTCGAACGACCATCGTGTTTCCTCCATGGAGCGCGTCTCGAGTTGTGAAGTTAGCGCAATTCGCGACGAGGTCCCTACATCGACGTGCCGCTTGCTCCCCCTACGATGACTCGGGTATGAACGCAACGGGAGTTCACATGAAAAGCGCAGCGATATTTGACCTCGACCGAACGCTGCTTCGTCGTTCGTCAGGGCAGGTTTATCAACGCCACCTTGGCCACGATGGATCTGCAGCAAAAGGCGTAACAGACGTCTTCTATCGGTTTTTCGATCTCGTCGGTGAGAGTGCACTCGTCATGCAGTTCGCCCGGTTCGCCCCTCGCGCTGTTTCGGGACGCTCGATCTCGGCTGTTCTGCGCGCCGCCGAGGCTGCCGCAGATGAGCTGTACGAAGAGGTTCCAGATTTCGCCAAACGACTCATCACACAACATCGCGAGGAGGGACGGCTCGTGGCGATGGCCACGACCACTCCAACCGCGCTGGCGGGCCCACTCGCAGATCGACTCGGTTTCGATTCAATCATTGCGACCGAATGGGAGTGCAAGGACGGTTTCTACACCGGCAAGATCGGCGGCGAGATGGTCTGGGCCCAAGGAAAGTTGAAGGCGGTGCGACGCTGGGCTGAGGCTAGCGACGTCGACCTGACCGAAAGTTATGCATACTCCGACAGCATCTTCGATACCCCGCTGCTGAAAGCGGTCGGCCATCCGGTCGCCGTGAACCCGGACCCACGCCTCGCGGTCTATGCAGCTGCGCGACGCTGGCCGATCCGGTTCCTCGATGTTCCCGAAGGCGTCATGAAGATCGCCGGGCTCGAAGCGCAGGACCTCATGCGGCCGTTCCTTCAGCCCGACCTCGTTCCAAACGCACGATTCGACCTCTCCAACCTGGACAAGATCCCGCTCGAGGGTCCAGCCATAATCGTTGCAAACCATCGCAGCTATTTCGACGCACCAACGATGATGCTGACACTGGCGAGGGCGGGGCGTTCGGCTCGCTTCCTCGGCAAGAAGGAGCTCTTTGACATTCCACTGGTCGGTCAGGGACTCCGCGCAGTTGGCGGGATCGAGGTAGATCGTGGAAGCGGGTCCGACGAGCCACTCGACGTAGCGATCAACGCTCTTCACAGCGGTGAGGCGATCGTCATGTTCCCTCAAGGAACCATCCCGCGTGGCGAGGCATTCTTCGATCCCGTACTCGCGGGCCGTTGGGGAGTAGCTCGCCTAGCCAAGGCCACAAAAGCTCCGGTGATTCCAATTGGGGTCTGGGGAACCGAAGCTGTCTGGCCACGCAACGCGAAGACGCCGCGGCTCGACATCCTCAACCCGCCGCCGGTCAGTGTCACCGTCGGCGACCCGGTGGATCTCAAATATCGCAGTCTCGAGGCCGACACCGCACGAATCATGTCGTCTCTGGTCGATCTCTTGCCCGCCGAAGCCCGGATACTCACACGCCGACCGCCGAGGAACTCGCCCTCACCTACCCTGCTGGCCATGCGGACTCTTCGCCCTGATGAACCACGAGTCCAAGACCGACGAGCGAAGACGCCTCAGGGCTCGACGTGACCTCATTCCAACCTCGGAACTCGACGAGATATCGACACTGATCACCGATTCGCTTGTAGACATCGAACCAATCGCCAATGCAAACCTCGTGGCTTCCTACGCCGCCACCTCCAGCGAGGTCTCGATGGCCAAGCTCCATGACCGACTAGCGAAGAACAACATCGCGGTTGCACTTCCAAGGGTGCGCGGCGATCGGCTCGAATTCATCAGACTTGGCGAAGGAGTGTCGGTGGTTCGATCGACGTTTGGGATTGACGAACCACAAGGGGATCCCATCGCACTCGCGGAGATCGACGCGATCGTTGTTCCCGGTATCGCCTTTGACCACCACGGTTATCGCATGGGATACGGCGGTGGGTTCTACGACAGACTTCTCGACAAGCTCGACGCACCGTCCATCGGGGTCTGTCCCGATGCGCTTTTTGTCGAGACACTCACCATTGAGCCCCACGACCGGTGCGTGGACTATGTGGTAACGGAAACACAGCGACCGGCGGTTACTCGGCGCTGACAGATCCGACGGCCGCGTCGTGCTACACAATCGACGTGACATCGCGTCAATACCGCCTCAAAGTCAATCTTGCGCTTGCCGCGTGCGCCGTGGTGCTGGCGATCTTCAACCCAATGGTCACCGTTTTCGCCGTGATACTTGCGGCCAATCTGACCTTGGGCCAGCGCGAAGATGTGCCATTCTCGACCTACGGGATGTTCTCCTCGCCTTCTAACCGTTCCTGGGCACTGTCGTTCGAGGACAGCAAGGGCGAGCTGTTCCCGATTGCGACGTTTGGGTTGCTGCCCAGCACCGTGCGAAAGTCCTTCTCGGCTGATCTCGGCGGTCTCGGCGACGAGGTCGACCCGACCGAGCATGCACGTCGCCGACGTGCCGTGGCAGGCCTGGTCGAGATGGTCGAGAAAAAACGGCCGTCGTTTGGCGAGTGGGCCAGCGAGCCAATCACCATCATCTACCTCGGATACCAGCTAAAGGGCGGCAAGCTCGTCACCGACCGCGACGTCCTAGCGGTGACAGAACCCCAATGAGTCTCGACATCCCCAATTGGTCCGCCACCGAGCTGGACCTGATGCGCATTGGCCTCGGCCTGACCACCGTTTGGGCATTCATGACCGCGGCTGCCCTTCGACCGGACAGCGGTCAGCTCGCGCCGGTCGGCATCGCTCGCTTCGTCAACATCGGGTGGATGGGGTCTCGCCAAATTTTCCGGTTCGTGCAGTTCGTCGCCTGTGCCGCAGCGTTGTTCTTTGCCGCTGACATGGCGACGCCATACGCCGTGAGCGTGATGGCGGTCGCCATGCTGATCAACGTCACCTTCGTGTCCTCGCAAGGATCTGTGAATCACGGCTCTCACCTGCTTCTGATCGTACTTCTGGCCGAGGCGAGCGGATATGGCGCGCACGCACTCTTCGCCGAGTCAGACAAGGCTGAGGAGACTCTATTCGCCTCGACTTCTGCGGCTACGGCAAGCTGGTGGGCGATCCAGGCAATCGCCGCCGCCTACTTCGCCTCGGGGCTGACCAAGCTCGTCAACTCCCGCGGGCGGTGGGTGCAAAACTCCCCCGGTCTGCTGATGGACGCCTTGTCGCGGCAGGAAACGTGGGCCCTGCTCGGCTCGCAACCCCCCAAGGTTCTCGAGCGCGCAGCGAACGTGACCGACTTCCTGCTTAGGCACATCAGAATCGCGCAGATGCTCTTTGCGGCTGGGCTACTGATCGAGCTCAGCGCACCGCTGGGTTTGTGCGGCGTTGGCATCCTTGCCCTCGTTGGCATCGGCCTGATCGCTCTTCACATGGCGAACGGGCTGTTGCTCGGGTTGTCGTTTCCGCTCTATCAACTTCTCGTGCTCACGTTCTATGTGAATCCGGCTCAGCTCTGGAGCTGAACCCGCCGCAACGTGACCGTTCTTCAGGCGAGCATTCGCGCAGCGTTGTAGGTGTTCTCCATAAGACACGCGATGGTCATCGGGCCGGTGCCTCCCGGCATCGGTGTAATCGCGCCGGCCACGGCCTGGACCTCGTCGAAACGCACGTCTCCTACGATGCCGTCCTCGGTACGAGAGATGCCAACATCGAACACCGCCGCGCCAGGTTTTACATGTTCGGCACCGATCAGTCCGGCCGTTCCTGCCGCAGCGACAATGATGTCCGCACCTGCGCAGACCTCGACGAGATCCGCGGTGCGGGAATGAGCAAGGGTCACCGTGGCGTCGACGCCCTTGCGGCCCAACAGCAGCACTTGGGGAAGACCGACCAGGGTCGAACGGCCGATCACCACCGCCCGCGATCCACTCGTTGCTATGTCGTAGCGTTCGAGCAGCCGCATGATGCCGGTCGGCGTGCAGGGGGCGTGGCCGGGCTTGTTCCTGACGAGTCGGCCCATCGACCGTTCGGTCAGGCCATCCACGTCCTTGATCGGCGGAATCAAGTCGAGCACCGGCTCCGGGTCGAGACCGTCGGGCAGCGGAAGCTGCACGAGAATTCCGTGCACAGCCGGATCGTCGACAAGCTCCTGGACGGCATCTTGTACCTGGGTCTGAGAGCTGGCGCCATCGAGTCCGATGTGACGCGATTCGAGCCCGGCCTCTGCGGCCTTGCGCTGCTTGGAGCGGACATACACCTGCGATGGCTTGTCGTCGCCAACCAAGACCGTAGCGAGGCAGATCTTCGGCGAGCCGTCGGCGGCAACCCGCTTGGCGATGTCGACAATCAGCTCGTCACGGACCTTGTTGCCGTCCATCAATATCGCGCCGCCAGGCGTTCGATCCGTGTCGTTGATGTTCATCGGGCGTCCCCTAAGGTTGGCAGCGTGAGCGAGAACGAGCCGAACCTACCAGCGCGTGTCGCCGCCGCGATCGATCACACGCTACTCACCGCCAATGCCGAACGATCCGCCATCGAACAGCTATGCCACGAGGCGCTCGACGCTAGGTTCGCGGCTGTCTGCGTCAATCCGACCTGGGTCACGTATTGCCGCGACCTACTCGATAAAAAGGTAGCGGTCGCCACCGTGATTGGATTTCCGCTCGGAGCGACGGACCAGGCATCCAAGGCTGACGAGGCGCGTCGGGCAATCACCAACGGAGCGGATGAACTCGATGTCGTCATCAACATCGGACGTTTCATCTCCGGTGACATCGACGTGGTCGTCGCGGAGCTCGATGCTATAGCGACGCTCGGGACCCCATTCAAAGTCATCATCGAATGCGCATACCTAGACGATGACCAGAAGCGCGCCGCGGCAAGAGCAGCGATCGCGGCGGGCGCAGCGTTTGTGAAGACATCAACCGGGTTTGCTCCGAGCGGCGCGACGGTCGCGGACGTAGCCCTACTGCACGAGATCGCTCATCCCGCTGCGGCGGTCAAAGCTTCTGGCGGGATCCGCGACGCTGCCACAGCTCTCGCAATGCTGGACGCAGGAGCGACCCGCCTCGGCACATCGGCCTCGATGACGATCCTCGACGAGCTCACCGAGCGCTGAACAATGTCCGACGAGATCCTTGTAGAACTTGCCGGCCGAGGCGTCCGAATCACTAGTCCGAACAAGGTGTTTTTCAGCCTACGAGATGAGACCAAACTCGACTTGGTCGAGTATTACCAAGCGGTTGAAGCCCCGTTAATGCGAACCATTGCAGGACGTCCAACGCTGATGCATCGGTTCCCAGATGGTGCCTCAGGCAAGTCGTTCTTCCAGAAACGAGTACCCAAGGGCGCACCTGACTGGCTCGAAACAACGATCGTGTCTACACCCAACGGCACGACCAGCAACGCAATGGTGGTCGCCGACCTCGCTCACATCGGATGGGCCGTCAACATGGGTTGTCTGGGGTTTCACCCCTGGCCATACCTAGCTGCCGCCGAGGGCCACGCCGATGAGCTACGGATCGACCTCGACCCCCAGCCAGGTCAAGATTTCGACTCCATCCGCCAGGCGGCGTTGGCTGTGCGCACCCTTTTCGACGAGATAGGGATCGCCAGCTTCGCGAAGACAACGGGTAGCCGAGGCATTCACATCTATTCACGACTGTCCGCGCACTGGGACAGCTACGAGGTGCGTGCAGCGGCGGTCGCGGCTGCACGGGAACTAGAACGACGACATCCCGACACCATCACAGCGGCTTGGTGGAAGGAAGAACGCGGAGACCGAGTGTTCGTCGACTTCAATCAAAATGCACCGCACAAGACAGTCTTCGGTGCGTGGTGCGTCCGACCCCGAGTCGGAGCCCAGGTTTCCACACCGCTGTTCTGGGACGAGGTGCCTGACGTCGACCCCGAATCGCTGACGATAGAGAGCGTGCCGGCACGACTCGAAACCATCGGTGACCCGTGGGTCGACATGAACGCCAATCCTCAGGATCTGACACCTCTGCTCGAAATGTCGAGGCTCGACATGGCGAACGGCATGATGGACGCGCCCTGGCCTCCGGTGTACCCAAAGCAACCAAACGAACCTCCACGGGTCGCTCCGAGTCGAGCGCGCAAGAAGGCCTGAGCGGGGTTCGGAAACCGCCGCTGCGAGTCGTCGGTGCCGCTAACCTGATCAGATGCAAGCGGCACGATCGGTCGGCATCAACGGCCTGGCCAAGAGCTTCGATGACGTCGAAGTTCTTGGCGGTATCGATCTCGACATCGAGGCTGGCGAGATAATGGTGCTGTTGGGGCCGTCGGGCTGCGGCAAGACGACCTTGCTTCGAACGTTGGCAGGTCTGGAACACCCAGATGCCGGTGTGATCCGACTTGGCGACCAGGTCGTCAACGGCGAGGGAGTTCACCTGCCGCCGGAGAAACGCCAGGTCGGTCTGGTCTTTCAGGATTGGGCGCTGTTCACACACATGTCGGTCGCTCGCAACGTTGGCTACGGGCTACCGCGCGGCGAGCGCAAGGGACCACGCGTCGCCGAGGCGCTCGATCTCGTTGGGATGAGGGGCTATGAGGACCGCTCTCCAGCGACCCTGTCGGGGGGCCAGCAACAACGTGTCGCTCTCGCAAGAGCTATCGCCCCGCGCCCGAGCGTGCTCCTCCTCGACGAACCGTTTTCGAACCTCGACACAACCCTGCGTGTCGATCTACGCACAGAGGTGCACGCGCTACTGCTGGAACTAGGCATCACCGCGCTGTTCGTCACCCACGACCAAGCCGAGGCGTTTGTCCTCGGCGACCGTGTCGCTGTCATGAGTGAGGGTGAGATCGTGCAACTCGGAACCCCGCGTGAGCTCTACCAACGACCTGCATCTAGATGGATCGCAGACTTCGTCGGCGACTCGATGTTCCTCGAATGTGACGCGGAGGGAACAACTGCACAGAGCCCGTTCGGACCGATCCCCTTGAGTAATGCTCACAACGGTCGCGTCGACGTCGTCTTGCGTCCCGAACAACTTGAACTCACCGAGGGTTCTGTCGCCAGGGTCGAGTTGAGCGAATACTACGGCCACGACATCGTTCATCTCGTCGAGCTCGACGGAGGCCAGCGCCTTCGTGTCCGAAGCGCACCGGAGACCACCGCTGCACGCAACACGATGGTCGGACTTGCATTCCGTGGTGAACCAACCATGGCCTTTCCGCTCTGATCTCTCGTCGTTTCTGCGGTGCCATTTCCGGTGTCAGACACCCAGCGCACGCATGACTCGGTGAAAGCTCCGATGCCATTGCGGTGTCAGACACCGAGCGCAGAGCCATCCTGGCCTAACCGCGTAATGCGCTCGGTGTCTGACACCGGAATGCGCGAGAAGGTCAGGGGATGAGCGAACGGTCTGTTAGCGCGGCAATTGCCTCGGCCACACACTCGTCTAGGTCACGGTCTGCGGTATCGATTCGCAGCTCAGGTGAAACCGGAGCCTCGTACGGCGCCGAGATCCCAGAGAATTCTGCAATCTCGCCAGAGCGAGCCTTCGCGTAGAGGCCTTTGACATCGCGTGCCTCGCACACCTCGATCGGCGTGTCGACAAAGACCTCGATGAACTGTCCAACTGGAACCAATTTTCGCGCCGCGTCTCGATCCGATCGATACGGCGAGATGAAGGCGGTCAAGGTCAGCAGACCAGCGTCGGTGAACAGGCGGCAGACCTCACCGATCCGACGGACGTTCTCGACACGGTCGGCGGGACTGAATCCAAGGTCACGGTTGAGTCCAAATCGGACGTTGTCGCCGTCGAGCACATAGGCAGCTACGCCGCGTTCGTGCAGCGCTCGTTCAACAGCGAACGCCAAGGTCGACTTTCCCGATCCTGACAAACCCGTGAACCACAGCGTTGCCCCACGATGTCCGAATTGTTTAGCTCGCGCCTCGGCATCGACCGCTCCATCCACGCGCACGATGTTTGCGGAAACCGGCTCGTCTTTCATGAACCCTGACCCCGTTCGTTCAGTTGGCCGTCGGAGCGGTCAGAAAACCTCGCTCCATCAGCAGCGCCACGATCGCATCAACACACGCCTCGGTGTCGTTGTTTTCGGTATCGAGCACCAGATCGGCGTCTACTGGTTTGTCATATGTTGCCGACACACCGGGAAACTGCGGAATCTCTCCCGCGTCCGCAGCCGTATAGAGACCATGTGGGTCCCGCTCACGACACACCTCTACCGGCGTATCGACAAAAACCTCGAGAAAGCGTTCCTCGCTGATCAGCTCACGAGCTCGTTGGCGCACCGATGCCTTCGGCGCAACAAGCGCTGCGATTGCGATCAGCCCTTGGTTGTTGACCAGACGAGCAACCTCCGCGGTGCGTCGCACGTTCTCGGACCGTTCCTGTGAACTGAACCCGAGATCCTTGGATATCCCGAGCCGCATGTTCTCACCGTCGAGGCGCACAGTTGCACGCCCTCGGTCGAACAGACGCCGCTCGAGGGCCTTGCCGATTGTCGACTTGCCCGCACCGGTCAGACCGGTCAAGAACACCGTCGCCGGCTTCTGTCCGTAACGGGCATTTCGTTCCGCTAGTTCGACCTCACTGCGCTGACGCTCGAGTTGTTCAGCTGGTGATGCGTCCCACGCACTGGACTGGCTCAAAATCATCCCGGCGCCGACGGTCGCGTTCGACAAGCGGTCGATCACGATGAAAGAGCCCGTCACACGGTTGGTCTCATATGGGTCGAACAATATCTCGGCATCGGCAAGCACGCTGCAGTGAGCGATCTCGTTGAGGGCGAGTTCGGATCCAGGCGACGTCTCGAGCGTGTTGATGTCGATCTTTTGTTGGACCGTCAAGCGTGCGTTGAGCCGCCGGTTGCCCTGTTGGAGCAGATATTCCTTACCGCCGTGCAGCTCTTCCTCACCCATCCATACAACGGTCGCCAGAACCTCATGCGCCCGCTGCATCGGCTCCTCGGGAGACACCAACACGTCACCGCGCGAGATGTCGACCTCGGTATCGAGCGTCACGGTGATCGCGCGACCCGGACCAGCGCGATCTAGATCACCATCGAAGGTCACCAGTCGCTCGACGGTGCTCTTCACACCGGAGGGCATGACGAGCACGGGGTCGCCCGGCTTGATGATCCCTGAAGCCACGGTGCCGGCATAACCGCGGAAATCGAGGTCCGGTCTGCTGACCAGCTGAACCGGCATGCGCAACCGCTCGGTGTCGATGTTTTGCTCGACGTCCACGGTCTCGAGGTACTCCATCATCGTGGGACCCTCAAACCACCCGAGATTGTCACCCCGGTCGACCACGCCGTCGCCCCTGAGTGCCGACATCGGTATGAAGTAGGTGTTGGCGATCTCCAGGGGCTCGGCGAATGCCTCGTAGTCGGCCTTGATTTGCTCGAATCGATCCTCGGAATAGTCGACAAGATCCATCTTGTTGATGGCGACCGCGACATGACGGATGCCGAGCAGCGAGGCGATGTAGCTGTGCCGCTTGGTCTGGGCAAGAACACCGTGGCGTGCATCGATCAAGATGATGGCGAGCTGGCAGGTCGACGCACCGGTCACCATGTTGCGGGTGTATTGCTCATGTCCGGGCGTGTCAGCGATGATGAACTTACGGCGTGCGGTCGAGAAATACCGGTAGGCCACATCGATCGTGATGCCCTGCTCACGCTCGGCCTTGAGACCATCGGTCAACAACGCAAGGTCGAGTTCCTCGCCGGCGTTGCCGACCGCTGCGCTGTCCTTGTGTAGCGCTGCGAGATGATCCTCATAAACCATATGAGAGTCGTGCAGAAGCCGTCCGATCAGCGTCGACTTGCCGTCGTCGACGCTGCCACAGGTCAACAACCTGAGCAGATCCTTGTGTTCGTGCTCCGCTAGGTAAGCATCGATGTCGGTCGCGATGAGCTCTGACTGATGCGACATTAGAAGTACCCCTCGCGCTTCTTTTCTTCCATCGAGCCCGACTGGTCGTAGTCGATCACTCTGCCCTCACGTTCGGAGCGGGTTGCCAACAACATCTCCTGGATAATGTCGGGCAGAGTTGTGGCCTTCGACTCGACCGCGCCCGACAGCGGGTAGCACCCGAGAGTGCGAAAACGCACCCAGCGCTCCTCGGGTTCTTCGCCATCCTCGAATTGAAAGCGGTCATCGTCGACCATGATGATCACACCATCGCGCACTACTACTGGCCGGGGCGCCGAGTAGTAGAGCGGGACGATCTCGATGTCCTCAAGATAGATGTACTGCCAGATGTCGAGCTCGGTCCAGTTGCTCAGCGGAAAGACCCGAATGCTCTCGCCCTTGTTGACCCTGCCGTTGTACTGATCCCACAACTCGGGTCGTTGGTTCTTGGGGTCCCAACGATGGAACTTGTCCCGAAACGAGAACACCCGTTCCTTGGCACGCGACTTCTCTTCATCGCGGCGTGCCCCGCCGAACGCGGCATCGTAGCGGCCCGCGTCGAGGGCGCTTTTGAGCGCCTGGGTCTTCATCACGTCCGTGTAGTTTTTCGAACCGTGATCGAAGGGGTTGATACCTTGTGCGACTCCCTCAGCGTTCGTGTAGGTGATCAGCTCGAAACCAAGCTCGGTCGCCATGCGATCCCTGAACGAGATCATTTCTGAGAATTTCCATGTTGTGTCAATGTGCAACAGGGGGAAAGGTAGCGCCGCAGGAAAAAACGCTTTACGCGCTAGGTGCAACATGACCGACGAGTCTTTGCCGATCGAATACATCATCACCGGGTTCTCGCACTGAGCCACCACCTCGCGCATGATGGCGATGCTCTCCGATTCGAGCTGCTTGAGATGCGTCATGCGCATGTCGGTCTGAATTAGGTCGGTCATGAACCCTCACCGAATGGGCGACTGGTCGAAAGATCGTCCTCAGAGTATGGCCTTGTGAACACAACGCACCCGCCCCCCACGAAACCTGGCCCTCGAGCTCCTGCGAGCGAAGAAATGAATTAGGCGCCGTACTCCGAATAGGTGCTCAGTTGCCGAAGCCCGACCCGACCTCACTGAAAGGTTCGGTGGTAGATCCTCCGATTGCCGAGACGGCTACGACACATGCCATGGCAATGAACGCGACCAACAACGTGTACTCGACCAGGTTGGCGCCACGATCGTCGCCAAGACGACGAAGAAGCGCGCTGACGCTAGCGGCGACGATGGCGTTCATAGCTTGGACTCCCCGTGGGTCGGCGGGCTCTACAGCCCTACTATCGGCACGAACCAACCCAAATCTTAAAGAACTTGCACAAGTTGTTGTGTGTTCTAGCGCCCCTTAAAGACGGCGCTTCGCCGCTCGACAAACGAACTCACACCCTCGCGAGCGTCGTCGCTTGCCATCAGCTTCGTCTGGGTCGGCCCAAACGCCGCAACAGCAGCGTCAAAGCCCTCATGGACGAACCGTTTGGAAGACGCTTTGGTCGCCTGAACAGCGAGTGGTGCGCCTTCGCAGATTATCGATGCCAGCTCGAGCGCTCGATCGAGTTCGGTGCCAGCGGGGACAACCTCTTGCACCAACCCCACCCTGCGAGCCTCCTCGGATCCGAACTCGTCGCTGGTCAAGAGGTGATACATCGCGTTGCCCCAGCCGCCTCGCTCGACGAACCGGATGGTCGCTCCCCCTGTTGCGTGGATGCCCCGCTTGGGTTCGAGCTGCGAAAACCGGCAGTCGTCGGCAGCGACAACGATGTCACCGCCCAGCATCAGCTCTATACCGATTGTGAAGGTGATGCCGTGCACGGCGCTAACGATCGGCTTGGCACATGCGCGGCCGAGCGCGGTGGGGTCGACATGTCCCGCCGAGTCCTCCCGACGCGAGCCCGTCGACATGCCCGAGGTCCAGCGCGGTAGATCCAGCCCCGCGGTGAAATGTTCTCCATGGCCGAACAGCACACCGACCCATAGGTCGTCATCGGTGTCGAGGCGCGTGTACGCCTCGATGAGGTGCTCCATCATCTCGGGCGTGAAACCGTTGTACTTTGCGGGGCGGTCAATCCCCATAATCAAGATGTGATCACGCACCTCAACACTTATGGTTCCATCGTTGTCGCTCATTTCAATCCTTCGTCTCGTCATCACGTGCCAACGGCCACGCACTCTCGCGTGCCGACCAGCGCACTCGGGTTACCTCCACGGGATTCGACTCCATCATCGACTCCTGTGACTCGACATGGTGCGAGGACCACCACCGTCCATATCGACGCGCTCCTGGGCCAGCGCTCATACCGTGCAGCACAACGCTCGCAACGACGGTCCATCCGATCACGCTGAGCGCTGCCGAACCCTCTGCGATCAGCTCGGTTTCGGCGACGGTCAGTCCAAACACAATCGATGCGAGACCGCGCGGACCGAACCAGCCTACGAACCCGACCGTGACGACCGACGCACCACTCCCGATCATTGCGATAGCTACCGGCGCCATCCGGCCGATTGTCAACACCATTAGCGCGCACAACGCGACCGACCAGGAAAGCTGATGGATCGACGAAGCAAAGACGATGTTGCCGAACATGAAGAACGCTGCCGCAGCAAACAACTGCGCGCTGTCCTCGGTGAATTCTGTGCTGCGTTCTGTCTCGCGATCACACACCGCGGCAAACGCAATGCCGGCCACAAACGCGGAGATGAACCCGTTGCCATCGAGTGCTTCGGCGCCCGCATACGCAAGGATCGGGACGACCGCGACGCTGAGCTGACCAAAAACCGGGTCGATCCAGCCCGCCGCCCTACTGCGTGCCAGCAGCCAGGCGAATCCTGCCCCGATGACCACACCGGCGCTGACGCCGAAACAAACCTGCTCGGCCATGAACCCGACCCAGAAGCCCGCGGTGTGCTGCTCGTGGGCAACCATCGCTATGAGTACGGTCACAATTGGCAACGCAAGTCCGTCGTTGAGACCAGATTCCACGTTAAGTGCCTCGCGGATGTTTGCAGGCACCGCTGGGTTGGTGACGACGGGTTGGCCGAGCGCTGCATCGGTTGGGGCTAGGACCGCAGCGACGAGTGCCGCCGTCGTGAAACTGACACCGTCAAGCAATCCGAACACGATCAGCGCTCCTACCGCAACCGTCAACGGCAACCCGATTCCGAGCAGCCGCAAAGGCAAGCCGAAGTGACGTCTTACGCGGGCGAAACGCAGTCGACTCGCGTCCGAGAACAATACGATCGCAAGGGTGACCTCCAGGATGAACTCGATCGCCGCCTTCTCGATACCTAGTTGGACAACGTCGAATCCCTCGCTGCTCAAGGCGAAACCTAGACCGATGAACACCATCGGGGCCGTGATCAGCCAGCGAGAAGCGACCCTAGAAACAAGCGCATAGGCGACGAAGGCAGCGCAGATAATCCAGATCTCCCAGGACTCCATCCGCAAAGAAGATCACGCCTGGGCCATACATGCCAATGAGCTTTCGCTACGCGGTCCTTCGAACGTTGCTCCCGAGCAACGACCTTAAAGAGCAGCACCAGGTCACAATCTCTATCGACTCGGACGTGGTCTCCGCTACTGGCTATGATGCGCGCATGGCCAGCGTTTCTCCCAGCGACTACGCAACCAACGACGACCTCCTCGTCGACCACGACGAAGGTCCATTGATGCGCCGCGTCTTGGCCGGGATCGCTGGAGGAATGGTTTTACTCTCCCTGATCTCGATCATCTTTATTCAGGTGACGACGGGGTGGGGTTGGGGCAACGCGATCGCGATCGGTATCTTCGGTGGCTTCTGGGCAGGTCTGTTCTTCGGCGCCGCGGCTGGCAACGCGGTACATATTGTCAAAACGGGAAGCCACTGAACCCGAACGAACCGTTCCGTTTCAACCCGCACAACGCCGTCACTGGGGGTTTCCGGCGGACGGCGTCAGCGGGAGGTCGCGAGCTCGTTACGAAGACACTGTTGTCGTCGAGTGCAGATGCTCCGACGCACTGGGCTGCCAGCGACGATCCGCGCCACTGGAACTATTGGCGACGCGAAGCCGACGCCTACGCAGACGATGAGCATCGGGCCGGGCTTGAAGGCACCGGGCTGTATATGCCTCGAGCAACAATCGAGGACCACGGTGACGAAATATCCCTGCACCTGGAGTTGATCGACGGCACATCGGGAACCGAGTTCGAGATCGAACAACACGCGAACTTCGCGACCGCGCTCGGAAGGTGGCAGGCCCAGCGGCGACGAGAGCGCCCGTGGACCTCGCGCGGATTCCTGCGCGCCTATAGCGCCTCCAAACCTTCGCCGTTCGAGCTGATCGACGATGACGCTTCGTGGAAACAACCTCTTATTGAGCAGCATTGGCCCGGAGGGCTCCGCGATGGTTGGCGTCGCCTCCTCGCCAACCGGGAACGGTTGCTTTCGATAGCAGAGCAACTCCCCCGCCGTAGTTGCCATCTCGACGCTTGGGCCTCAAACGTGATCGCACGGCCCGACGGCACCCTTGCGCTTCTCGACTGGTCGTTTTGCGGCGACGGTGCCCTCGGTGAGGACATCGGCAATCACGTTCCCGACGGAGTGTTCGACCTCTTCTGGCCCGCCTCAAAGCTCGACGAACTCGACTCGGTTTGTTTCGATGCCTACTGCCGGGGTCTTCGCGAGGCGGGTTGGACGGGAGATGATCGAGTCGTGCGACTCGGCATGACAGCGTCAGCGGTCAAGTACACCTGGCTGCTCCCGTTCCAGCTGGCCGCCGCATCCGCGACGACACATCTCGCCTACCACGAACCCGCAGATCCCGATGTCCTCTACGCCGCGCGGGGCGCAGGCCTCGCCCATCTTGTGGCTTGGTGCGATGAAGCGCTTGCGCTGGCCGAGGCACTCAACTACTGACATGCGGTTGGGTGCCGGCCGTTGACGACCCGTAACCTGGTCGGCCAATGACCGAAATGCAGCCAGACTCAGATGTTCGACTCGCCATAGACCAGCGCGGCAACGGAACGCCGGTGGTGTTCACCCACGGGTGGGCCGACACGAGACAGGTGTGGCACGGGGTCGTCGAAGCGCTCTATGGTCGGTCCCGTTGCATCAGCTGGGACCTGCGAGGCCATGGTGAATCGACCATCGCACCAGCAGGACAATACTCACGGGCCCACGCACTGCAAGACCTGCTATCGGTCGTCGACCTCGTCGATGGACCTGTGGTGTTGGCAGGTCACAGCCTTGGGGGCTATCTGTCGTTGGCATTCGCTCTGCAACATCCAGAGAAGGTCACCGGGCTGGTACTGATAGCTGCGGGTCCTGGCTTTCGAAAACAAGACGCGATGGACGCCTGGAACGCGTCGGTCGACCGTTCCGCCATCGACCTTGGCGTACCAGAGGGTCAAGAGGAGATCTCCAAACACACCGATTCTTGGGTGATCGACCACCTCGGCGACATCGACTGCCCGGCATTGTGCATCATTGGTGAGCGCGACAAACGATTCGCCGCTTCAGTAGAGGTGTTCGAGAAGCATCTCGACGTGCGAGCGTCTGTGACGGTGGCCGATGCCGGCCACATGGTTCATTTCAAGAAGCCGACGGAAGTCGCCGACGCGATCGCCGACTTCATCGCGGCGATCGGCTGAGGGTTCGTCTCAGGACGCGGCCGAAGTGAGTTCGAGGGTGTTTTCGCGCAGGATCAGTCGGGTGCTGGCTGCGTCTAGATCCTTGATCTCATCGACGTAGTCGAGCGGTTGGGGCATGCCTTCGATATGTGGCCAGTCCGATCCGAAGATCACACGTTCTGCACCCATGATGTCGACGATCTCGTAGGAGTCGTCCTCCCAGAATGGGTTGATCCAGACGTGTTGTTTGAAGACTTCGCCAGGGTCCTCAGAGAACCAGCCGGGTGACTTCCTCGCGGTCTGACCAAGCTTGCGAAACAGGTCCTCAAGGAAACCCGATCCGTTCTCTACCGACGCGATCCGCAGGTTGGGGAACCGGTCGTAGAGACGCTCGAATGACAGTGTCAACAAGAAGTCATAGGCAGCACGTTCGATCGAAAACGCCTTGATCGACGGCTTGTACTTAGCTCCAGCGCCACCAAAAATCGAAGCGAAGCTATCTCCCGCGTAGCCGTTGGAGCTGTAGCCGCTGTCGCCGGCGTGTATGACCAATGTGATTCCGGCCTCGTTCAGACGTGCCCAGAACGGGTCGAACAGCTCATCGGCCGGCGAGACCGGGCCGTGCTCGGTGAATGCTGCGGCAGGGCGCATGACGACTAAGCGGGCATCTCGTGCGAGCGCCCATTCGAGCTGTTCACACGCAAAATCGACATCACAAAGGCTGATATAGGGAGCCGCGTAGATCTTGTCTCGGTAGTTGAAGCCCCAGTCCTCGTCGAGCCATTGATTAAACGCTCTGAACAACACCTTGACCGCGGGAACATCGTGCTTGAGCAATTCCTCGTAGAGCACGCCGAGCGTCGGGAAGAGCCAGACCGACTCGAGACCCTGTTCATCGAGCCGGGTCACCCGGGCATCACGGTTCATGTATTCCGCCGGCAGCGCCTCGCGCTCTGAGAGCATCTCGAAGGGGCTGCGACCGTCCGGATTTCCGCGGAAGTAGTCGCGTAGTGCTCCCGGCATCGCTATTGGGTCCCATGTGGGGTTGACGACCGCACGGCTCAGCTTGCCGCCGACGAGGTGATGTTTACGTCCCCCGATGTCACACCATTGCACGCATCGGTGCTTCCATTCGTCCGGTACGTGACGGGTGAACGCGTCCAAAGCTTCGTAGTAGTGATTGTCGCAATCGAAGGGCCGGAAGTCGATGTCTTGCCTAGTCATGTACGGAATCGTAACCGGTTCCTAGTGTCGGTCGACAGCTCTCAATGGCGGTTCAGCTGCTGAGCGACAAGAATACGTCTCGATGAATTCGGACACTGCCGACATAGACCTCTATGACCCCGACCGCTATGTCGCGGCGGCACCGCACGAGGCATTTGCACGTGCGCGCGCTGCGCACGGGTTGTGGTTTCAAGAGACCCCCGACGGCGGGGGCTACTGGGCTGTGCTGCGTCACGCCGACGTCATCGAAGTGTCGCGCAGCCCTCTGGTGTTCTCGGCCGCGCTCGGCGGCGTTGTCATCGAAGATCTAGACCAGCAGAGCCTGGAAATGATGCGAAACATGTTGCTGGCGATGGATCCTCCGGCCCACATCGATCACCGCAAGAACGTGTCACCGCACTTTCGGGCGAAGGTGATCGCGGGCCTTGAGCCGCGCATCCGAGAAATCTCTCGGACGATCATCGGCGACGCTCTTGACCGAGACGTCGACTTCGTCCACGAAGTCACCGCTCTTCTGCCCGCACAGGTCATGGGTGAACTCATGGGCCTGCCCCGCGAGGACTGGACGAAGATCCACTCCTGGTCCGAACGCAACTCTGGCGCGCAGGACCCGGACATCAACCCCGATGAAGCCGGTAGCGGAACGTCGGCTTCGGTCGAGATGGCTATGTATGCGATCGAGTTAGCCCGCCAAAGACGCGCAGAGCCGACCGAGGATCTGACGTCTCTGATCCTCGCGTCAGAAGTCGACGGCGAAGCCATGACCGACATCGCGTTCGGAAGTTTCTTCGTTCAACTCGTAACCGCCGGCAACGACACCACGCGCACGATGTTGTCGAGCGGACTCCAAGCGCTGCTCCTCCATGAGGATCAACTCGCCGTGTTGCGCCGCGACGCGTCGCCATTCCGGCGGCGGTCGAAGAGATTCTTCGCTGGGCCAACCCGCTGCACTACTTCCGCCGCACAGCCACAACCGATACCACGATCGGCGACCATTCGATCGCGGCGGGCGACAAGGTGGCGATGTACTACACCTCCGCCAACCGCGACCCGGCCGTCTTCGCCGACCCGGACAGATTCGACATCTCCCGACATCCGAACCCTCATCTAAGTTTCGGCATCGGAGAACACTTCTGTCTCGGTGTACACCTCGCACGCCTCGAGGCCCGCGTCTTCTTCGAGGAACTAATCGACGCGACCAGCGACATCGAACTCACCGCCGAGCCGACCCGGCAGCGCTCCAACCTCAACAACGCGCTCAAGACATTGCCGGTCCGGCTGCACTCCTGACCACTCTTGTTACCCGATCGGCTCGGTCGGTGTGAACTCGACCGGCATCGCCTCCAGACCAACAACAAAGTTGGCTGGCCGCATGGGTAGCTCGGCTCCTTCGACAAGCCTCAGATCGGGCAGGCGACGTTCGAGT
>JADFOM010000269.1 GCA_022562835.1 Acidobacteriota bacterium
CCTCGGCATGGGCGATGTCGAGACACTCATCGAGAAAGCCGAAGCTGCATACGAGGGCGAGGAAGCAGAAGAGGCCGCTCGGCGTTTGATGGACGGCCGCTTCACCCTCGAGGATTTCCTCGAGCAGATGCAGGCCCTCAAGAAGATGGGCCCCCTCGGCAATCTGATGTCGATGATGCCAGGTCTTCCAAAGGAGGCTCGCGACGTCGAGATTGGTGACGATCAGATTGGCCGTATCGAGGCCATTATTCGCTCAATGACCCCTGGGGAACGCACTCTGCCCGAGGTCATCGACAGCTCACGCCGCAACCGCATCGCCAGTGGATCGGGCAGCTCGCCCTCCGAGGTCAAACAGCTGCTGGACCAGTTCAAGCAGATGCAGAAGATGATGAAACAGATGGGCGGCATCGGGACGAAGTCGATGAAGAGGCGCACCAAGAAGCGCGGCAAGAAGAAGGGTGGTCGCACGACCGAAAAGGGTCCAGCGAAGATCCCTAAGTCCGTCCTGGCCCTACCCGGGCTCGACGAACTCGAGCAGGATTGATCGACATCGCGCAAGCTCGCCAGGCCGAGAGGTTTGGATCCGCGAGAGGCCCACTAGGATGTTCGGGTCCCGCTGTCGGGCATGTCTCGGCGAACGGGCGGCGAATTCGTGTGGCTCACTAGCTGTCATCGAACCACGCGACCACGCTCCTGCGAGCACTGTTCGGCAGATCTAGCAGAGGCACTACACGACCTAGCTGGTCTGGCAGAGACGAGGAATTGAAGTGGCTGTACGACTTCGCTTAGTGCGAATGGGCAAGAAGAAGCAACCGACCTACCGAGTGGTTGCCGCGGACAAGCGATCGCCGCGAAACGGTAAGTTCATCGAGATCATCGGCACCTATGAACCGCGCCGTGAGCCGTCGATAGTCAAGATCGACAACGAACGAGCGGTCCACTGGCTTCAACACGGCGCTCAGCCGTCTGAGCGAGTCGAGAAGCTTCTGAAGCTCTCGGGTGCATGGGACGAGTTCAAGGGCAACACGCCGGGCACGAGCGGTACGTTGCTCGAACAACCACCCAAGGCTGTTCGCCCAGGCGCAGCGACTGCGGAGGAACCCGCGGCCGAGGCCAAACCGGCCAAGAAGGTAGCGGCTGTCAAAGCGCCGAAGGCCCCAAAGCACGCAGAATCACCGGCTGTCGAACCCAAAGCCGAAGGGGCAGAGCAAGCACCTGCTGTTGCAGAAGAGTCGGCGGCCGTCGAAGAGGCAGCGCCTGTCGAGCAGTCGGCTGAAGACACCGCACCCGTCGAGGCCGATTCGAGCGAAGACCCCGGGGACACCGAGTCTAAGAAGGAGTCAGCATGAGTGACGAGGGCGAGATTTCCCAGGCCGTGCTGACCCATGTAGTGCGGGCGCTCGTCGACGATCCCGACGCGGTCGAGATCGACATCGACGAGTCAGGCTCACGCAAGCGCTACACCGTGCAGGTTGCGGCCGGCGACATGGGCCGAGTTATCGGCCGCCGTGGCCGCGTAGCGAACGCGATTCGTACCGTGGTCGGCGCAGCCGCCGCCAAGGACGAGATCGAGGTTGAGGTCGAGTTCGCCGATTAACTCCGACCGGCTGGAAGTCGGGCGGCTGCATCGTCCGCACGGGCTTCGCGGCGAGGTCGTGATGAGCCTTTCCTCCAACCGCCTTGAACGGGTTTCCCCCGGCACCGAACTGTGGCTCGACGACCGCCGACTGGTCGTGGAGTCATCACGTCCGCACAGCGAAAAGTTCCTCGTGCGGTTCGAAGGCTTTGATCATCGAGATCAGGTGAACGATCTACGCGGCATCGTTTCGGCTGAGCCGCTCGACGACGACGATGAGATCTGGGTGCATGACCTGATCGGCTTGGTCGTCACTGACCAGCACGGCACCGAACATGGTGAGGTGATGTCGGTTCAGGACAACCCGGCCGCCGACCTGTTGGTGCTCGATGACGGTCTGTTGGTGCCCGTGGTGTTCATCGAACGCATCGGCGATGGTGTTGTGTACGTCGACGTGCCCGACGGACTGTTCGAGCTGGGCTGATGCGCATCGATGTCTTCAGCATCTTTCCCGAGATGGTCGAGGAATTCGCACAACACAGCCTTCTGGACCGAGCCCGCGAGCAGAACCACGTCGACCTTCGCTGTCACGACCTGCGCGGCGGTGCCACCGATCGTCATCGCAGCGTTGATGACGAACCATATGGCGGGGGTGCTGGCATGGTCCTGGCTGCCGCACCGGTGTTCGCCGCTGTCGAGGCCGTCAATCCCCCTCGTCCATTGATCGCCTTATCGCCGCGCGGAGTGCCATTCGATCAGTCCACCGCCGAGTCGCTCGCAACTCTCGACGGGTTTTCGCTGTTGTGCGGTCGCTACGAGGGTCTCGACGAACGGATCCACTCGCAGTTGTGTGACCGCACCATTTCGATCGGAGACATGGTGCTCGCCGGCGGCGAGGTGGCCGCAATGGTCATCATTGAAGCGGTGACTCGGCTCGTTCCCGGTGTGATGGGAAACGACCAGAGCGGGGTAGATGAATCGTTCGCCGACGGCCTATTGGAGTATCCGCTGTCAAAGGGCAACAGGATGGCCGACATGCCAACGATGCGACGATTTTGTCTAACCCTGGACTCGACGTCGCCCATTGTGGCTCCCCCCGGCGCAAGGACGATAGCAGCGGCGATACGTCGACTTCCCGCTGGTGTGTCAGCGCTCCGAGCCGCTGATGAGGTCGCTGACGAGGCGATTGAGCAGCATGGCGAGCTGTGCACGCTCGTCCTCGGTGAAGGCGTCGAGAACTTCGGAGATCCAGTCGGCGCGAGCGCGACGCAGTCGTTGGTGCACGTCTCGGCCCGTAGCGGTGAGACGGTGTGTAGATGCTCGTCTGTCCTTTGGGTCAGCAACGCGATCGACGAGTTGTTTCTCGACTAGGCGAGCTACCTGGCGACTGGCGGTCGACGGCTCGATACCGGCGGCTTCGGCGATAGCCGACAATCGGGCCGGTTCAAGTTCGGCGATGCGAAACAGCAGCGTGGATCCGCTGCGCTCTAGGTCAACCCCTGCCCGCTCATTGATGAGCGAGTTGCCGCGAGGGTCGGTCGCTCGCCGTACAAGGCGAACGAGTGCCTGCTCGATCAGCGCCTCTGACGTCGGATCGGGGTCGTAATCGAGGTGCTGCGTCACCTTCATGACGCTAGGCTAATCCAAACATTGCTTGCACCATACAACTAATTTGTGAGTCTTTCCAATGCCCCCATCAGCCACGACTAGTTCATGAAGACCGCCGGTCTCAGCTATCGCTGGGTCGCTATGGGCGTCGTTGTGGTTGGCACGTTCATGGTTGTCCTCGACACGACGATCGTGAATCTTGCACTCTCTACGCTCGCCCACGATTTCGACTCCGATCTCAGCGTCGAGTGGATCGTGACGGGGTATCTCGCGGCGGTTGGCGTATCTCAGATGACCACCGGCTGGGTCGGCGATCGCTTCGGACGTAAACGGGTCTTTATTACGTCGCTGGTGTTGTTCACCTTCGGCTCACTGTTATGTGCCGCTGCCCCGTCGCTCGAACTGCTCGTCGCTGCTCGGGTTGTTCAAGGAGTTGGTGGGGGACTGTTGATCCCAATCGCTATGGCGATGATCTACGAGTTGTTCGCACCGCACGAACGAGGTCGGGCGATGGGAATCTTCGGAATCGCGGTAATGGCGGCACCGGCAATTGGCCCTGTGCTCGGTGGCTCTGTCGTGTCCTCGTTCGGTTGGCGTTGGTTGTTCTTGATCAATGTGCCCGTTGGCCTCGTAGGAGTTCCACTCGCCATCAAACTCCTTCGCGAAACCGGCTACCACGAAGAGCGGCCCTTCGACGGAAAGGGCCTGCTACTGGCCGTCGCGGTGGCCGGGCTGTCGGTACCATTGGGCCTGGCCCTGTTCCTGTGGAACGAAGTCCAGGCCCTCCCCACGGGCGCCGAGTCCGCCTTCTACGGGTCTTTTGTCTTAGACAGGTTCGCCCTGTTCTTCCAGTTCCT
>JADFOM010000014.1 GCA_022562835.1 Acidobacteriota bacterium
TCCGCGACCGGAACGTCGAGATTGATCACCGCTGACACCGCTTCGCCAAGGCACTCAAGGATTTCGTCTAGTGCCTCGGCCTGGGCCAACGTGCGCGGAAATCCGTCGAGAAGTACGCCATGGTCACGGATATCGTCTCGTGCAAGCCGTTCGGCGACGATGCCGTTGATGACGTCATCGGAGACCAGATGGCCGGCATCCATGATCGCCTTGGCCTTTTCGCCGAACGCCGTTCCTTCAGAAACCGCGGAGCGCAACATGTCCCCCGTCGAGACGTGCACAAGCCCAAGGCGCTGTACAAGCAGCGCACTCTGTGTGCCTTTTCCGGAGCCTTGGCGTCCGACGATGATGAAGTAGTGGGTCGACATTGGCATACCAGTCAACAGCACAGCTCGCGGCAACGCACTATCGGATTATTGCATTGCCCCCGATCTATCCAATTACGCCGCGCCGACGCAGCCCCTCAATCTCGTCCGCACTCAGGTCCAGCTCGGTCGAAAGCACCTCGACGGTGTGCTCGCCCAGCCAAGGAACCCGAGTCTCCGGGCCGTCGGCGGTGCGCGACATTTTGATTGGGTTGCCCGGAACAATGACCGGTTCGTCTACGCCGTCCGGACGAGGGATCTCAACCAACATGTTGCGCACATCGAGATGTGGATCGGCGACAACCTGGGCGCTGGTCTGAGATACCCCCGCTGCAAGTCCTGCGGCCGACAGAATCGCCACCGCCTCAGAAGCGGTGTGAGCGGCGGCCCACGTTTCAATACCGGGACGCAACACATCACCGAGATGTTCCTGCCAACCAGCACGAGTCGACAAACGTTCATCACGTATCCATTCGGGGGCACCCACCACCTCCGCCAGCAGCTCGAAGTGGTGCTCGCGTACGACCTGGAGCACGAAATGACCGTCGACCGCGGCGAAGGTCTCGACAATGCCGACACCACACTCGTTTTCGCTCGGGATGCCCATCGAATAGAAGTTGGTGACAATGTCGGTCATCGCGACGGTTGCGTCGAGCATCGCTACGTCAACGTACTGTCCTTCGCCGGTCAGGTCGCGGTGGCGTAACGCCGACAGCACACCGATTACGCCGAACAGGGCGGAGCTGATGTCGCCGAGCGCGCCGACGGGGTTGGCTGCTGGCGGACGACCGGGCGCACGTTTGTACTCGTAGATACCCGACATGCCTTCAACGATCGCCGCGTAGGCAGCCCGGTCGACATACGGCGAAGCAGGGTCCTGTCCAAATCCCGACACCGATAAGTAGATGACCTCAGGGTGCACCCGGCGCACGTCCTCGTAGCCGATCCCTAGGCGATTGGCGGTGCCTGCCTTGAAGTTCTCGCAGACGACATCGAACCCGGTGGCGAGCCGACAGAGCAACTCTGGCGCTTCGGGAGCCTTGAGATCGAGGGTCAAAGAACGCTTGTTGAGATTGTTGCGGAGAAAGGTCGCTCCGACCTTGTTGCCCTCGGGGTCGGTGATAAACGGCACCGAGGCGCGTCCGCTGTCGCCTCCGATGGGATTTTCCACCTTGACAACGTCAGCGCCGAGCCGCGCCATCAGCTGCGTGGCAAAAGGAAGAGCTGCCATCTGCTCGATGGCAAGGATGCGCACACCCGAAAGAGGTCGTGCCCCATCCGCGAATTCGCCGTTGGCGACGTCTCCGAGCCGCATCTACTTCTTCAGGAAACCCTCGTAGTTGCGCATCATGAGCTGAGAATCGATCTGTTTCATCGTCTCGAGCGCAACACCAGCGGCGATGAGCAACGATATGCCGCCGAACTGGTAGGCGCCGGCACCCCCACTGAAACCGCCACCGACCGAGTTGTCGAGGAAGATCGCTATGAGAATCGACGGAACGAGTGCAACAGCCGCGATGAACAACGCACCAGGCAAGGTAATCCGCGAGAGGATCTTCGCTAGATAGCGTTCGGTCTGAGGCCCTGGACGGATGCCCGGAATGAAACCACCCTGCTTGCGGATCGTGTCTGCCTGCTTGGCCGGATCGAACGTGATCGCTGTGTAGAAGTAGGCAAATCCCACGATGAGCAGACCGAAGATCACGAGGTAGACCGGGTCGGCCGGGTCGGCCAAGTGGTCGTTCGCCCACTGTTGGACGTCGCCACCCCATCCATCGCTGGGGAGCGCTACCGCAACCAGTTGAGGTAGGTACAGAACCGAGGATGCGAAGATGATCGGAATTACCCCAGATTGGTTGACCTTGAGCGGAATGTACGTGCTCTGGCCGCCGTACATCCGACGTCCGACAACACGCTTGGCGAACTGAACCGGGATGCGGCGCTGACCCTGCTCGATGAACACGATCGAAACGAGCAGTCCGAGACCAACCACGACCATCGCCCACATAGCGATGTTGCCGTTCTCCGCCTGGACGAGTGAGAGCTGCGACGGGAGTGTCGCTACGACACCAGCAAAGATCAGCAACGACATCCCGTTGCCGATGCCTCGCTGGGTGATGAGTTCGCCCATCCACATGAGCAACGCCATTCCCCCGGTCAGCGTCAACACGACCAACGAGACGGATCCGACATGGAAGTTTGGAAGGAGATCGACACCCGCGCCGGTGATAGGGCTGCCATTGTGAAACAGAAACGCGAAACTGGTCGCCTGGATCATCGCGATGGCAATCGTCATATAGCGGGTCCACTGGGTGATCTTGCGCTGACCAACCGCTCCCTGTTGCTGCCACTGCTCAATCTTGGGAATTACCACACCGAGAATCTGCATGATGATCGACGACGTGATGTACGGCATGATGCCTAGCGCGAAAACCGCGAACCGGGTGAGTGTGCCGCCGGAGAACAGCTGAATGAACGCGAGCACTCCGCCTTGGTTCGCGCGGTTGTTCAACAGCTGCACGGCTTCGATATCGATGCCGGGCGCCGGGATGAAGGATCCGAAACGGTACAACCCGAGTATGAACAACGTGAACAGGATCTTCGTCCGAAGATCGGGCACCCTGAACATATTCGCCAACTTCGACAGCACGGTGTGTTGTCCTCCAGATTTACGACTCGTAGTGACGCTACTCGGTCATGGGTTGTCCGATGCGGTGGTCCGTCAGCGGTTGGACAGTGCGTTGCCCGATGCGGGCGGTCGGCGATCACCAAAGGGCAGTGCAACGGTCTCAGTAGACCCACCAGCAGCGCTAATCGCCGCTTCGGCAGACTTCGAGAAGCCGTGCGCCTTCACAGTCACCGCGCGGCTGATCTCTCCGCGGCCGAGCACTTTGACCAGCGCACCCTTCGAAACAAGTCCATGTTCGTGCAGCGACTCGGGTGTCACTTCGTCGAGACCTAGTTCTTCGATCGTGTCGAGATTGATGGCCTGGTATTCGACTCGGAACGGGTTGCGGAAACCGCGCAGTTTTGGAACGCGCCTGATGAGGGGCATCTGTCCGCCCTCGAACCCTACGCGTACCTTGCTGCGAGCCTTTTGTCCCTTATGGCTCGAACCCTACGCGTACCTTGCTGCGAGCCTTTTGTCCCTTATGGCCGCGACCAGCGGTCTTGCCGCGCCTGCCACCGACTCCACGGCCCACGCGCTGAGCGCGCTTGCGTGACCCGGCCGGTGGCTTAAGGTCGTGCACCTTCATGATGTCTCCTCTGCGCTGGCCTCTGTCACCTCTATGAGATGGGGCACTCTAGCGATCATGCCGCGAATCTCGGGTCGGTCCGGAAGCTCATTGCTCTTGCCGATGCGGCCGAGACCCAACGCTCGCAACGTGCCGCGCTGTTTTGGTTTTGTGCCGATCGCTGATCTGATCTGGGTGACGCGTAAATTCGCCATCGCTACGCCTCCGCGTCTTCGGTCTCGGTTACCGCAGTTCCCTCAGCACGACGATAAGCATGCAAAAGGGCTCCTGGCACGCAATCCTCAGGATCGAGTCCGCGCAGCTTCGCGATCTCGTCAGGACGCTTCAGTCCGACGAGCCCAGCGATGGTAGCCCGAGCAACGTTGATGTGATTTGCTGAACCCAGAGACTTGCAAAGCACGTCGTGAATGCCTGCCTCTTCCAGGATGGCACGGGCGGCACCGCCAGCGATTACGCCCGTACCGGGTGCAGCCGGCTTGAGCATGACGCGTCCCGCTCCGGCCTCACCGATGATCGGGTGCACGATGGTCGTGCCCGCGAGCGGCACGGAGAAAAGATTGCGGCGCGCTTCCTCGGTGCCCTTCTGGATAGCGAGAGGCACCTCTTTGGCCTTCCCGTAACCTAAGCCGACACGGCCGGCACCGTCACCGATTACCACGAGCGCGGTGAAGCTAAAGCGTCGGCCACCCTTGACCACCTTGGCTACACGGTTGATGTTGATCACCCGTGATTCGCGGAGTTGGTTGTCGTTGGAACGATCTTGGTTTGCCATGCTCAGAACTCCAGTCCGGCGGCACGAGCCGCTTCGGCTACCGCAGCGATACGTCCGTGGTAGATGTAACCGCCGCGGTCGAACACGACCTGCTCGACGCCTGCTTCCTTGGCCCGCTCGCCGATACGTGTACCGACCTGTGTGGCTGCGTCGACGTTGCCGGTAGAACCCGATCGGAGGTCGGCCTCGAGTGTAGAAGCGGCAGCGATCGTGACACCTTCGTCATCGTTTATCAGCTGAACCGAGATGTGGCGGTTCGAACGGTACACAGCGAGACGCGGACGCGCCTGTGTGCCGTGGACTTTCTTGCGTGTGCGACGGTGCCGGCGTTCGCGTCCGGCGCGGCGCGTGTGTGTCTTGCTCACTTGGCTGCCTTTCCGGCTTTGCGGATCACATGTTCGCCGAGGTACCGCACGCCCTTGCCCTTGTAGGGCTCCGGCTTGCGCAGCGCACGGATGTTCGCGGCGGTCTGTCCGACCTTCTGTTTGTCGATACCCGACACGATGATCTGCGTCGGCTGGGGAACCTCGAATGTCACTCCTTCGGGGGCCGAGACCTCCACGGGGTGACTGAAACCGAGAGTGAGTTGGACCTTGTCGTTGCCCTGCGCGTTTGCACGGTATCCGACGCCCACGATCTCGAGCTCACGTGTGAACCCTTCGGTGACACCGAGCACCATGTTGGCGAGGAGCGTGCGCGACAACCCGTGCAGGGCCTTGGCCTGGCGCGAGTCGTCGGGACGTTCAACGACCAACAACGGACCGTCGGTCCGCACCATGATCGGTTCTGGAACTCTTTGGTTCAGTGTTCCCTTCGGCCCCGTGACCTCGACGTCGGAACCGTCGACTTTCACGGTAACGCCGTCGGGCACTTCGATGGGTGCGTTGCCTACACGTGACATGTCGAACCCTTCCTCACCAGACGTAACACAGGATTTCGCCACCCATGTGGCGTCTCCGTGCTTCACGATCGGACATCAGACCCTTACTGGTCGACAGGACGGCAACACCGAGGCCACCGAGGACCCTGGGTATGTCGCTGGACTTGGAGTACACGCGCAGACCCGGCTTGGATACCCGGGTGATGCCCGAGATGACCCGTTCGCGGTCCAGCGAATACTTCATGTCGATCTTGAGCGTGAGCGCTGGTCCATCGGTCTCGGAGACCTCGAAGTCCGAGATGTAGCCCTCGGCTCGCAAAACCTCGGCCAACAAGACCTTGAGTTTGGAAGACGGCATCGAGACACCATCATGCATCGCGACATTTGCGTTGCGGATGCGAGTGAGCATGTCCGCTAGCGGATCGGTCATTGTCATTGTCTGCTCACCTCTTACCAACTGGCTTTCGTGATTCCGGGAAGCTCCCCCGCATGTGCAAGCTCACGCAGACATATACGGCAGAGTCCAAACTTCCGGTACACCGAGCGGGCGCGGCCACATCGGCGGCACCGCGTGTAGGCCCGAACCTTGAACTTCGGAGTCTTCTGCTGTTTGTTTCGCAGTGCTTTCTTAGCCATTACTGCCCCTCGCGGCGGAACGGGAAATCGAACGCATCTAGCAACGCTCTCCCGGCCTCGTCAGTCGTTGCGGTCGTCACGATTGTGATGTCCATGCCTCGCGTCTTGTCGACCTTGTCGTAGTCGATTTCTGGAAATATGAGCTGTTCGGTAACACCGAAGGTGTAGTTGCCGTTGCCGTCAAACGACTTCGGCCGCAGACCTCGGAAGTCTCGAATTCGAGGGATCGCCAAGCTGATCAGCCGATCAAAGAACTCATACATTCGATCACCACGCATGGTGACCTTCGCGCCGATCGCTTGGTCTTCGCGCAGTTTGAACGAGGCAATCGACTTCTTGGCCCTAGTCACGATCGGCTGTTGGCCGGTAATGATGGAAAGGTCGGCGGTCGCTCCCTCGAGCAGCTTGGCTTGCGAAATCGCGTCGCCTACGCCCATGTTCACAACGATCTTGTCGACCTTTGGCACCTGCATGATATTCACAAGGCCAAGATCGCTTTGCAGCTGCGGACGGATCTCCTCGAGATACTTGGTCTTGAACCGTGGAGTGGTCTTTGTCTCAGCCATCGAGATCAGCTCCCGTCCTTCGACAGATCCGCACCTTGTCGCCCTCGGGCGTGAAGCGGTAACCGATCCGGGTCGGCTTGCCGTCGGTCGGCGACAGAATCGCGACGTTGGAAACGTGCATCGGCATATCGATGTCGATGATGCCGCCCGGTTGGTTCTGCTGTTGGGGCTTCTGATGCTTCTTCATGATGTTGACACCCTCGACGATGACCTTGTCCTTGGCCGGAAACGCGAACATGACTTCGCCTTCCTGGCCTCGGTCCTTACCCGAGAGCACACGAACCCTGTCACCCTTGCGGATCTTCATCACAGCACCTCCGGTGCAAGCGAGACGATGCGCATGAACTTCTTGTCACGAAGCTCCCGACCAACGGGGCCGAAGATGCGGGTGCCGCGGGGCTGTGACTGATCGTTGATGAGCACCGCTGCATTCTCGTCGAAGCGAATGTATGAACCATCGGGACGACGGCGCTCCTTAGCGGTGCGCACGACGACACAGCGAACTACCTCGCCGCGCTTGACCGCGGCGCCGGGAATGGCGTCCTTGACGGTGGCGATGATGACATCACCTATGAAGGCGTAGCGACGCTTGGAGCCGCCCAACACCTTGATGCACAGCACCTCACGTGCTCCGCTGTTGTCGGCCACCTTGAGCCGAGTCTCCTGTTGGATCATGGCTACTTGGCCTTCTCGAGAACTTCGACCAGCCGCCAACGCTTTAGCTTCGACAGCGGTCGGGTCTCGGTGACCCGGACGCGATCGCCTACCGACAGCTCGTTGTCGGCATCGTGGACGTAAAGCTTTCTGGTCCGCTGAACCGTCTTGGCGTAGCGCCTGTGGCGGCTGCGGTCGGTTGTAGAGACGACAGCGGTGCGGTCCATGGATGTCGAGATGACCATTCCTTCGCGCACCTTACGGTCGTTGCGTTCTTCGCTCATGAGTCCTCAACCTCGATTGCTTCGAGTGCCTCTGCGGCAGCGATCTCGCGTGCACGTAGCTCGGTATGAACGCGCGCAATGTCTCGCTTGACGTGAGAGAGGCGGGATGAATTGTCGAGCTGACCGGTGACGTTCTGGAAACGAAGGTTGAACAGCTCTTCCTTCGTCTCAGAAAGTCGCTCGAGCAGATCTGTGTCACCAAGTTCGGTGAGAGATTTTTTTGCCATGACGACCTAGAACCCTTCTTCCCGCTCGATGAAGCGGCACTTGATAGGCAACTTCTGGATTGCCCGGTCGATCGCCTCGCGTGCAACGTCCATCTCTCCGTAGGAGAGTTCGAACATCACGCGACCGGGCTTCACTACGGCGACCCATCGTTCGGGGTTGCCCTTGCCCGAACCCATGCGGGTCTCCGCCGGCTTCTCGGTCACAGGTTTGTCGGGGAACACGTTGATCCAGACCTTGCCACCACGCTTGATGTGGCGGGTCATTGCGATACGTGCTGCTTCGATCTGACGGGCCGTGATCCAACCAGGTTCGAGAGCCTGGATCCCGTAGTCGCCGAAGCTCACCGACGTTTGTCCCTTGGAGTTCCCGCGCGTCCTGCCCCGATGTTGCTTTCGGTACTTGGTCTTCTTTGGCATCAACATGTCGTCACCAGCCCCTCAGTCCGGGTCGCCGGGACGGAAGTGCGGCGTCTCGTGGGTTTCGCGGGTGGAGCGCTCGATTTCTTCTTCTTCTGCGAGCAGTTTCTCAAACTCAGGATCGGCTTCCTTGACCAACGGCGCAAGCTCTTCGACAGGCGTCTCCGCCTCTTCATTGCTGGCCTCAGCCAGTTCCTCGGCCTTCTTGCCGGCCGAGGAAACGACCTTGCGAGGCTTGTTCTGCCCGCTCGTTTCCCCAACGGCCATCGCCGCCTCGCGGGTGATCTTGTCTTCGTCCTGGGACTTGTAGGGCAAGATGTCGCCCTTGTAGATCCACACCTTCACGCCAATACGGCCGTAGGTCGTGTGGGCTTCGCGGAAGCCATAGTCGATGTCGGCGCGCAGCGTGTGCAACGGCACTCGACCCTCTCGGTACCACTCGGTCCTAGCCATTTCGGATCCACCGAGGCGGCCCGAACACTGCACGCGGATGCCGAGTGCGCCGGCCTTCTGTGCGTTTTGCACCGCTCGCTTCATTGCACGACGGAACGCCACGCGGCCTTGCAGCTGGTCGGCGACACCTTGAGCGATCAGGGCAGCGTCGAGCTCGGGTTGCTTGATCTCTTGGATGTTGAGCTGAACCTTGTTGTTGCCGGTGATTTCGGTGAGGCCGGCACGAAGGCGGTCGGCTTCGCTGCCGCGACGGCCGATCACGATGCCCGGCCGTGCTGTGTGCACGTCGATGCGAAGGCGATCACGGGTGCGCTCCACTTCGATCCTGCTAATCGCTGCGTGCGGCAGTCGACCCATGATGAAATCACGGATGTTCCAGTCCTCGATGATGAAGTCCGCATACTCGCTGCCATCAGCGAACCAACGCGACTTCCAGTCGGTCGTGATGCCGAGGCGGAACCCATACGGGTTGACCTTCTGGCCCATCAGCTGTCTCCCTCGGTCTCTTCGTCTTCATCGCCAGCGACCTCGGCGCTGTCGTCAACCTTGGCCTCAACTTCCGCTGCGTCCTCAACCTCAGCCTCGTCGGCATCGGTCACATCGGCATCAGCCTCGACCCCGTCGGCATCGCCTTCGACGTCGCCGGCATCCTCGCTAGCAACTGCCTCGATCGCCGAATCAACGACCTCGTCCACGATGGTGTCATCATCGATCTCGTCGTGGTCATGATCGTGTTCTTCGTCCGCTGCGGCTGCGGCAGCTCGGCTTCGCTCTACTCGTTCGCGACGGGCGGTCGCGGCCTGAGCGTTCGAAGCACCGACGCGGTCGCGCGCCTGGAGGATCTCAAGTTCTTCATCGCTGTAGCGGGCCACAATCACAGTGATGTGGCAAGTCCGCTTGCGGATGCGGGTCGCGCGTCCACGTGCTCTTGGCCGCCAACGCTTCAACGTTGGGCCCTCGTCCGCGTAGCAGGTCGCTACGTAGAGCTCCTCGGCACTAAGGCCATCGTTGTGCTCCGCGTTTGCGACAGCGGAGTCGAGGCACTTGAGAATCGTCTCCGAGACGCTGCGTTCGGAGAACTTCAAGATATCGGTCGCCTCGCCGTAGGACTTGCCCCGCATTAGGTTGAGGATCTCGCGAGCCTTGTACGCAGACACGCGGGAATAGCTGACCTGGGCGCGGGTGCCGGGGCGTTCGTTGGTCTTCGGTCCGGTCATTAGCGCCGAACTCCTCGTTCTTGTCCCATGTGAAATCGGAACGTGCGAGTGGGAGCGAACTCACCGAGCTTGTGGCCAACCATCGCTTCGGTGATGTAGACGGGCACATGTTTGTGCCCGTCATGCACACCGATCGTGTGGCCGATCATCTCGGGAATGATCGTGGAACGACGAGACCAAGTCTTTATGACCTGCTTCTCGCCGCTGTCGTTGAGCGCATCGACCTTCTTCAACAAGTGGTCGTCGATGAAGGCGCCTTTTTTGAGACTTCTTGGCATTGCTGACTACCTCCGCGAGCCGCGCGTACGGCGCCGGCGCACTATCAACTTCTCGGATTCCTTCTTACGATTCCTTGTTCGACCCTCGGGCTGACCCCAGGGCGACACGGGATGGCGACCGCCGGAAGTCTTGCCTTCGCCGCCGCCATGTGGGTGGTCGACGGGGTTCATCGCAACACCGCGGGACTGCGGGCGTTTGCCCTTCCAGCGGTTACGACCGGCCTTACCAATTTTGATGAGTTCGTGCTCGGCGTTGCCGACGGTACCGACGGTGCAGCGACAGTCGATTGGCACGCGGCGCATCTCTGTGCTCGGCAGACGCAAGGTGGCATAATCGCCTTCCTTGGCGACAAGCTGCACCGAAGAGCCGGCGCTGCGGGCTATCTTCGCGCCGCCTCCAGGCTTCAATTCAATGTTGTGTACGACGGTACCTACGGGGATGTAGCGAAGGGGCAACGCGTTGCCAGCTTTGATCTCCGAACCATGGCCCGACTGCAGTGTGTCACCGACAGCGACACCCTCAGGGGCGACGATGTAACGCTTTTCTCCGTCGTGATAGTGCAACAGCAAGATATTCGAACTTCGATTCGGGTCATATTCGACGGCTGCGACCTTGGCCGGGACGCCGTCCTTATTCCGCCGGAAGTCGATCTGGCGATACCGCTGTTTGTGTCCACCGCCGCGATGGCGAGCGGTCTTGCGACCAACGTTGTTGCGACCACCGGTCTTGGACTTCTTGGTGATGAGTGTGCGCTCGGGCGTCGTCTTGGTGATCTCGGCGAAGTCGGACGAGGTCTGGAAACGGCGACCGGGACTGGTCGGCTTACGTTTGCGAAGTGCCATCGATTATGCCTCAAACAATTCGATTGAGTCGCCCTCGGCGAGGGTGACGTAGGCCCGCTTGACGTCTGGACGGCTGCCGAAAGTGGGGTTCTTTCGGTTGCGCTTGCGCTTGCCCTTGCGGTTGGCCGTATTGACTTTGAGCACTGTCACGTCGAAGACACTCTCCACCGCCTCGCGGATCTGTGGCTTCGTCGCGTCGGGGTGCACGCGGAAGGTGTAAGTGTTCTGATCGAGCAGCATGTAGGTCTTCTCCGACACGATCGGCTCGATCACTACGTCTCGTGGATCGGTCACTTGTCATCCCCAGATCTCGGTGACTGCATACTGTCCAATACTTCGGCGGTGAACACGACGCAGTCGCTGACGAGCACGTCGTAGGCGTTGAGCTCGCCCGGCGATAGCACATGTACGTGCTGAAGGTTGTTGAAACTGCGCCACGTGTTGGCGTCGTCACGATCGGCGACGACAAGAACGAAACCCTCCGCACCGATAGCGCCGAGGGCAGCGAGCGCTGCCGAGGTCTTGGGTTGGTCGAATCCCCATGAGTCGATGACCAGCACCTTGTCGTCTGCCGCACGGTCCGACAGCGCCGACCGCAACGCGAGACGAACCATCTTCTTGGGTGTGCGCTGGGCATAGCTGCGAGGTTTGGGTCCAAGGGCGACACCACCGCCACGCAGTTGCGGCGATCGAATCGAGCCCTGGCGTGCACGGCCCGTACCCTTTTGTTTCCAGGGCTTGGCACCGCCGCCGCGGACTTCGGATCGTGTCTTGGTCGATTGAGTGCCAGCGCGACGTGCCGCGAGCTGCGCGGTGACGACCTGATGCAAAACCGCCATGTTCGGCTCGATACCGAATAGGTCTTCGGCCAGCTCTACTGATCCCGTCTCGGAACCCGTAACAGATTTGATCTTGACCGCGCTCACTTGGCACCGTCCTTGGCCGCCGTGTGCTTGACCGCGTTGCGGATGACCACGGCCCCACCCTTGGGTCCTGGTACGGCACCTCGCACCAGCAAGACGTTGGCGTCCCCGTCCGAGCGGACCACCTCAAGATTGAGGACTGTGACCTTTTCGCCACCCATGCGACCCGGCATTTTCTTTCCCCGAAACACGCGCGACGGCGTTGCGCACTGTCCGATCGCGCCTGGCTTTCGGTGATTCTTGTGCGAGCCATGCGACGCCGGGTGACCCTTGAAGCCGTGGCGCTTCATGACGCCGGCAAAGCCCTTGCCTTTCGACACCGCCGTGACGTCGACCATCTCGCCGGTCTGCAGCAATTCGACCGTAAGTTCCTGGCCGACCTCGTAGTCGCTGACATCGTCGACCCGCAGCTCGACGAGTGAGTCACCCGCGTCGACGCCAGCCTTGGCGAAGTGGCCAGCCTCGGCTTGGGTCAGCTTGGATGCGTTGCGCTGACCGTAGGTGATCTGCAGCGCGCTGTATCCATCGGTGTCAGGTCGCTTGATTTGCACGACGCGACAAGGCGTGACCTCGACGACGGTCACCGGAATGATCCGATTCTCGTCATCCCACACCTGAGTCATGCCGACCTTGCGACCGACGATTGCCTTGTTCGCCATGGATGTTTCCTGTCCTGGAGTGATCGGCCTTCATCCGCTGGTGGGATGTCGCCCTGTCACGCGAACGCTCCGCGCAGGCAGACCTGGCGGAGCGGGATTCGGTTGTGCCACGTGGTTCCCTTGGGCCTACGCGGACTTCGATTTTCGAGGATGGGTACCGAACCAGCATTAGAGGCCGATTCGTACGGAGAGGCAAGCGTATCCAGCTCAGCAACGATCCCCAACCGACTCAACCGACTACGTTAAGTTGACTCGAACAGCCGATCGTGTTGACAGCGAGGAATTACCGACCAAAACGGTGCGGACCATGACCGAATCCAACCCCGACGATCGCGCTGTTCCACCGTGGATTCGCCGCGCGATGTTGTGGTTCTTCGCTGGCGTGATCGTCTGGCACTACAGCACTGGCATCATCAGCTCGCTGCGTTCATTCTTCATCGTGATCACCGTGTCGGTGTTTTTATCATTCGCCATCGAGCCAACCGTCAATCGACTGGAGAAGCGAGGCATTCGGCGCGGAGTCGGCACCTGGATCGTGTTCGCCGCCATCATGGTGTTCACTGGACTCTTCATCGTGGCGATGGCCACCGTGCTGGCGGATCAGATCACGGATTTCGCCAACGATGCACCCGCGTACATCGAGGACATCGAAACGTGGATCAACGAAACGTTCGATGCTCAGATCGACACCGACGAGATCCAGCAGGACTTCGTCGATGACGGCGGTCTGCAGGATTTCGCCACGAACTTTGCAGACGACCTGCTCAATTGGGGAACGACCATCATCGGTTTTCTCTTCCAAATCTTCACGATCGCTTTGTTCACGTTCTATTTGGTCGCTGAGGGACCCCAGCTTCGGCGGCTCATCTGCAGCTATCTCAACCCCGAGCGACAGCGCGAAGTCCTCGACTTCTGGGACCTCGCCATAGAGAAGACGGGCGGCTACATAGCGTCGCGCGGCATCCTCGCCTTGCTATCGGCCGGTTTCCACTGGCCTGCGTTCGTCGCGATCGGCGTGCCATTCCCGTTGCCGATGGCGTTGTGGATGGGGGCTATGAGTCAGTTCATACCAGTTATCGGCACCTACATCGCTGGTGCGCTACCGGTGATGATCGCGACCCTTCACGACCCGATCACGGGATTGTGGACGCTCGGGTTCGTCGTGGTGTATCAGCAGATCGAGAACTACCTGTTCGCCCCACGCATAACAGCACAGACAATGGAAATTCACGTCGCAGTTGCGTTCGGTGCTGTCATCGTGGGTGCCGCGATCCTCGGACCCGTCGGAGCGTTGCTGGCGTTGCCCATGGCAGCCACGCTCCAGGCCTTCGTGTCGACCTACCTCAAACGCCATGAGGTGTCCGAGGAAGTTCTCGCCGAGAGCCGTCTCCGCCGCAAACGCGACTAGCCACCCTAATTCGCTGGGTCTATGCCACACGCAATGTGGAGTCTCCGTGCAATCTCGCCAGAACGCATGACCGATGCCAAAGACGTCCGCGATGTTGTGAGCGTCAGCGAACAACTTGAGGGGTTCCCGCGAACTCGCAGCGAGCCCGGCCGACCGAGGATCGATCCGGCTCCGCCGGTCGATCCGTTCAGATGCACACTCTGCGCATGAGCGACACCCAAGGTGTCGCGAACTCGCAGCAAAGATCAGGCGTAGTTCGGCGCGGCTTTGCCGACCCGAACGGTCCGCGCTCGCGTTCTGCGCATGAGCGACACCCAAGGTGTCGCGAACTCGCAGCGAAGATTAGACCTGCTGGACCTTGATCTCGATGTCGACGCCGGCGGGAAGATCCAGACGCTGAAGCGAATCCACCGTCTTAGGCGACGGTTCGACGATGTCGAGCAGCCGCTTGTGGATTCTCATTTCGAAATGTTCGCGTGAATCCTTGTCCGTGAATGGGCCACGGATCACCGTGTAACGATGCTTCTCGGTCGGCAGGGGCACCGGTCCACGGACCTTGGCCTGGGTGCGTTTGACCGTCTCGACGATCTTCTTGGCAGACTGGTCGATTATTTCGTGGTCATATGCCTTCAGGCGGATGCGGATCTTCTGCGAAGCAGCCATTACTTGATGACCTTGGTCACCGAGCCGGCGCCAACGGTACGGCCACCCTCACGAATGGCGAACCGGACACCTTCGTCCATGGCGATCGGCGCAATCAACTCGACCTTCATCTCGGCGTTGTCGCCGGGCATGCAGATCTCGGCGCTTGTCAGCTCGATATTGCCGGTCACGTCGGTGGTGCGGAAGTAGAACTGCGGGCGATAACCCGACTGGAACGGCTTGTGCCGGCCACCCTCGTCCTTGTTCAACACATAGACCTGAGCTTCGAACTCGGTGTGGGGCGTGATCGAACCAGGCTCGGCAAGCACCTGGCCGCGCTGCACGTCCTCTTTGTCGATACCACGAAGCAGTGCACCAATGTTGTCACCCGCGCGACCCTCGTCGAGGAGCTTGCGGAACATCTCGACGCCGGTGCAGGTCGTCTTGGTCGTGTCTTTGATGCCAACGATCTCGAGCCCATCGCCGGTGTTGACGACGCCCTGCTCAACACGGCCGGTCACAACGGTGCCACGACCGGTGATCGAGAAGACGTCTTCAATCGGCATGAGGAACGGCTTGTCGATCTCACGGACGGGTTCGGGGATGAATTCGTCCACCTGGGCCATGAGGTCGAGGATTGCCGCAGCGGCGTCCGCGTCGCCCTCGAGCGCCTTGAGCGCCGAAACTCGCACGATCGGGGTGTCATCACCCGGGAAGTCGTTGTCGTTGAGCAGCTCGCGGATCTCCATCTCGACCAGCTCGATAAACTCCTCGTCATCGACCATGTCGCACTTGTTGAGAGCCACGATGATCTTGGGCACGCCAACCTGACGGGCGAGCAGAACGTGCTCACGAGTCTGAGGCATCGGGCCATCGGCGGCGGACACAACAAGAATTGCACCGTCGACCTGCGCCGCACCGGTGATCATGTTCTTGATGTAGTCAGCGTGACCGGGCATGTCGACGTGCGCGTAGTGGCGGTTCTTGGTCTCGTACTCGACGTGGCTCACGTTGATCGTGATACCGCGCTCACGCTCCTCGGGAGCGTTGTCGATGTTGTCGAACTCGGTGAACGTAGTTCCGTCGACAGTGTCCGCTAGCACTTTTGTGATGGCAGCGGTCAGCGTCGTCTTTCCGTGGTCAATGTGACCCATCGTGCCCACATTTACGTGGGGCTTGTTGCGTTCGAACGTCTCCTTGGACATGGCTCTTCCTTGGGGTCTTCGTTACGTGTAGGTGTTCAGATCTAGGACAATTATCGATTACTCGCCGCGTACGCGGGCAATAATCTCTGTTTGGACCGACGCTGGCGTCTCTTGGTAAGAGTCGAACTGCATCGTGTACGTGGCACGACCCTGGGTCCGCGAACGCAAGTCGGTAGCGTAGCCGAACATCTCCGACAACGGCACCATTGCATTCACGACCTGGTTGTTACCCCGTTGTTCAGTTCCCTGAACCTGACCGCGGCGACTGTTGACATCACCGATTACGTCGCCGAGGTAGTCGTCGGGTGTTACTACTTCGACGGACATGATGGGCTCGAGCAACGCAGGCTTAGCCTTGCGCATCGCCTCACGGAACCACATCGTGCCGGCAATCTTGAACGCCATCTCTGACGAGTCAACGTCGTGGGTCTTACCGTCGAGAAGGCGGGCACGAACGTCTACGACCGGATACCCAGCGAGCACGCCGTTGGTCATCGCCTCTGCGATGCCGTGACCAACCGAGGGGATGTACTCCTTGGGAATGCGGCCACCAGAGATTTCGTCTACGAACTCGAATCCGCCACCTGGGCCGGTGGGCTCGAGTGAACAGCTGATCTCCGCGAACTGACCGGCGCCACCGGTCTGCTTCTTGTGGGTGTACCTCAGCTTCTCCACGACCTGCGTCACAGTTTCGCGGTATGCCACCTGTGGTTTACCGACGTTTGCATCGACCTTGAACTCGCGCAGCATGCGGTCTACGAGGATCTCGAGGTGCAGCTCGCCCATGCCACCGATGATCGTCTGATCGGTATCGGGGTCGGTGTTGACCTTGAATGTGGGGTCCTCCAGGGACAACGCCATGAGCGCCTTGCCGAGTCGATCCTGATCAGCGGTCGACTTTGGTTCTACCGCGACGTGAATGACCGGGTCGGGAAACTCCAAGTCCTCCAGCACGATCGGCTCGGCCTTATCGCACAGGGTGTCGCCGGTGCGGGTGTTCTTGCAACCGATACCCGCCACGATGTCGCCCGCGTATGCAGTATCGCGATCCTCGCGCGTGTTCGCGTGCATCTCGAGAAGACGCCCGATCCGTTCGGTGTTTGTGGTGCGGGTGTTGAGCACCTGTCCGCCCTTTTCAAGGGTGCCGCTGTAAACACGGAAATAGGTGAGCTTGCCGACGTGAGGGTCGGTCATGATCTTGAAGGCGAGTGCTGAGAACGGCTCGGAGTCGTCGGCCATGCGGGTGATGGCTTCACCCGACTTGGGATCGATGCCCTCGATCGGCGGTAGATCCAATGGCGACGGAAGGTAATCGACAACAGCGTCGAGAAGTGGCTGGACACCCTTGTTCTTGAAGGCGCTGCCATTGAGGATTGGAACGATTCGATTATCGATCGTGCCCGTGCGCAACGCAGCACGAATCTCTTCCTCGGAGATGTCGTCGCCCTCGAGGTACTTCTCCATGAGTGCGTCGTCGACATCGGCGACAGCCTCGATCAACTGCACCCGGTAGTCCGCGGCCTGTTCGGCCATATCGTCTGGGATGTCGATCTCGTCCCAGGTCGCGCCGAGATCCTCGCCCTGCCATACGAGGGCTTTCATCCTCACGAGGTCGATGACGCCCCGGTAATTGCTCTCGGAGCCGATGGGGAGTTGGATTACGGCTGTATTGCAGTTGAGGCGGTCACGAATCGTGTCGAGACAGAAGAAGAAGTCGGCACCTGTGCGGTCCATCTTATTGACGAAACACATGCGGGGCACTTTGTACTTGTCGGCCTGGCGCCAAACCGTCTCGGTCTGCGGTTCCACCCCGGCAACACCGTCGAATACCGCTACAGCTCCATCGAGCACACGTAGTGAACGCTCTACCTCGACCGTGAAGTCGACGTGACCCGGCGTGTCGATGATGTTGATGCGATGGTCGTTCCACATGCATGTGGTCGCAGCTGAGGTGATCGTGATCCCTCGCTCCTGTTCCTGCTCCATCCAGTCCATTGTGGCGGCGCCATCGTGGACCTCACCGATCTTGTAGCTACGGCCGGTGTAGTAGAGGATGCGCTCAGTAGTCGTGGTCTTGCCCGCGTCGATATGGGCCATGATGCCGATGTTGCGGGTTCGTTTGAGCGGAGTTCGATCAATCATCATTTGCGTTCCTTGCTGTCCTTACAGAGATTTGCCTCACCGAGCGATCGGCCCGGGCATGTAGGGCGCGTATCCGCCGCTTCGACGCGACCGCCTACCCGGTTTAGAGTGAAGAGTAGTTACCAGCGGTAATGAGCGAACGCTTTGTTCGAGTCCGCCATCTTGTGAAGATCTTCTTTTCGCTTGACCGAGTCGCCGGTGCCGTTCGAGGCGTCGAGCAACTCGTTGGCGAGACGATCTGCCATCGACCGCTCCCGGCGGTTCCTGGAGAAATCGACAAGCCAGCGAATCGCCAGAGTGCTGGCCCGACGAGGGCGAACCTCGACCGGGACCTGATAGGTCGCCCCACCGACGCGGCGGCTACGCACCTCGAGTTGGGGACGGACGTTGTCGACCGCACGCTTGAGCGTGGTGACAGGGTCGCCGCCGGTTTTAGTCTCAACGATAGTGAGCGCGTCATACACAATCTTCTCGGCAGTTGCGCGCTTTCCGCGCTGTAACACCTTGTGCACGAATTGGGTGACGAGGGTCGACTGATAGACCGGATCTGGGTGTAGCTCTCGGCGTTGGGCTGGACCTTTGCGCGGCATTACGAATCCTTCTTGGTGCCGTAGCGACTACGGGCTTGACGACGGGAACTGACACCGGATGCGTCGAGGTTTCCACGGATGACCTTGTAGCGGACTCCCGGAAGG
>JADFOM010000270.1 GCA_022562835.1 Acidobacteriota bacterium
CCTTGAAAAGGCCGCCGAGGCCGCCTACTATCTCCTCGACCACGATGTCGCCGCCGCAATGGCAGCGTTCAACGCGTCGATATGACGTTGCCGCTACGTCGCCTGCCACGTCTCTTGACAGAGGCAGACGCCATTGTGGATGTCGTCGCCCGCCGCTCAGCGACGATAGCCGTCGCCGAATCCGGCTGGGCCCTGGCCGCAGCAGCGATCGCAGAACATCTCGAGCGGCCCCCGATGCTGATCGCGGTGCCGACGGGTGCTCACGCACAACGTATGGTCGATGATTTGTCAACATATCTCGGCGAAGACCGCGTCGAGTTGTTCCCTGCTTGGGAGACACTTCCGTTCGAAAGGGTGAGCCCGGGCGTCGAGACGATGGGCCAGCGCATGCGCGTGCTGTCGCGGCTAACCGCAACGGACCCGTCGCGTCGTCCTGAGATCATCGTTGCACCCATTCGGGCTTTGGTGCAGCGTCTTGGCCCGGATCTAGATCGCGTTGAGCCGATCATCGTCGGGGTCGGCGATGTCATCGATCTTGACGAGCTGATCGCGGAGCTCGCCTGGGCCGGCTATCGACGTGAGTACCAAGTGGAGCATCGAGGCGAGTTCGCGGTGCGTGGCTCGATCGTCGACGTGTATCCCGCTGTGGCGGACGCCCCGGTGCGCATCGACCTGTGGGGCGACGAGGTGGAACGCATCGTCGAGTTCGATGTCGCCGATCAACGCGCGACGCTCGTGCGCTCTGGCATCGAGATATTCGCGGCTCGAGAGCTGCGCCCGAGCGAGGACATCGCAAAAAGAGCCAGCCGACTCGTCGCGACCGAACCGTGGGGTCGGGAGCAATGGGAGAGGTTCGGTGAGCATCAGTTTTTCGATGGCATGGAGTCATGGTTGCCCTGGCTCGCCGATGACGAACGACTCCTCGTCGATCTACTCGACGATGATGCATCGATCATCCTCGTCGAGCCGAACCGTCTTCGCGATCGGGCTGGCGACATACTCGCCGAGGAGGCCGATCTCGCGGCGACCCTTGCCCGCACATGGCGCGATGACGGCGACGACCAGTCCAACCTGCCCCGCTTACACCTGCCGTTCGAGCGTCTCATGGTCCACACGTCGGCGCCGAGCATCATCATGTCGGCCACACGAGATGCCTCGGGGGGAGCTGCGCTCGACGTCGTGGGCTGGGATCCCCTCGTGGGCGGCATCGAACCGCTTCTCGATCGCATTGTCGGGCTCGTTGAGGCCGATCACCGCATCGTGATAGCGGCTGACGGCGAAGGTTCGGCCGAGCGTTTCGAGCGACTCCTCGAGGACCGGGGCTTGAAGATCAATCGTGTCGACGAGATTCCCTTGTTGCCCGAACCCGGCATCTACCTAACGATCGCGCGACTCGAACGAGGAGCACACTTTCCTTCGCAGCGGTTCGGGCTGTTGTGCGAACAGGACTTCACCGGACGCAGGCGCGCCCATCGACGGGCACGGAAGAGGACAAGCGAGGCGCGCCATGCGGTCGACGATCTCCAGCGCGGCGATCACGTAGTTCATAGCCAGCACGGTGTTGCACGATTTGCCGGCATGGTTACGCGCTCGATTGGGGGAACCGAACGCGACTATCTGCTGTTGGAGTACCGCGGCGACGACAAGCTGTATGTGCCGACAGACCAGATCGATGTCGTACGCCCCTACACCGGCGGCGAATCGCCGAGTCTGCATCGCCTTGGTGGAGCCGACTGGAGCAAGTCCAAGGCCAAGGTCCGCTCAGCGGTCGCCGAAATCGCTCAGGAACTGGTTGTGCTCTACCAGACGAGGGTTGCGGCGCAGGGTCATGCATTTTCTCCCGATACCCCATGGCAACGTCAGCTTGCTGAGTCGTTCCCATTTCGTGAGACTCCCGATCAGCTCAGCGCCATAGCGGACGTGACCGCGGACATGGAGTCTCCAGCGCCTATGGACCGGCTCGTCTGCGGTGACGTGGGCTTCGGCAAGACCGAGGTGGCGGTACGCGCTGCCTTTAAAGCAATGCAGGACAACAAGCAGGTCGCGTTGCTGGTGCCTACGACTCTGTTGGCACAGCAGCATCTGCAAACCTTCCGTGAGCGTTACGCAGAGTTTCCCGTCAAGGTCGAGGTGGTGAGCAGGTTCTTGACCAATCCGCAGGTCAAGTCCGTTCTCGAGCGGGTTGAGTCCGGCGACGTAGATCTCCTTATCGGCACCCATCGCTTGTTGTCGGCCGACGTGAGATTTGAGGACCTCGGGCTGCTGATAATTGACGAGGAGCAACGCTTCGGCGTCAAACACAAGGAGGCGGTCAAGCTGTTCCGCGAGAACGTCGACGTGCTGACGCTCACCGCGACGCCCATCCCGCGCACGATGGAGATGAGCCTGACCGGCATCCGTGACCTCTCGTTGCTGAACACGCCACCGGCCGATCGTCAGCCGATCCTCACCCACGTAGGCGAATACGACGAACGGGCTGTTGCAGAAGCGATTCGTCGTGAGCTGTTGCGCGAAGGACAGGTCTTTTTCGTGCACAACCGCGTTATGGACATTGAACACGTCTCGGAGGTCTGCGCGAGCTGGTTCCCGAGGCGCGCATCGCTGTCGCGCACGGTCAGATGGACGAGGGCAGCCTCGAACAGATCGTGATCGATTTCTGGGAAGGTGAGTACGACGTCTTGGTGTGCACGACGATCATCGAGTCGGGCATCGACATGCCAACGGTGAACACGATGGTCGTAGATCGTGCCGACCTGCTCGGGCTTGGCCAGATGCATCAGCTGCGCGGCCGAGTGGGACGATCCGGACAGCGAGCGTACGCCTACCTGTTCACCCCGGAGAACCATTCACTGTCCGAAGAGGCCTACGAGCGGCTCAAGACAATCGGTGAAACGACCGAACTAGGTTCTGGGTTTCAGATCGCGATGCGCGACCTCGAGATCCGCGGAGCCGGCAACCTGTTGGGCACGGGTCAGTCCGGTCACATATCCGCGGTGGGTTATGACCTCTACTGTCAGATGGTCACTGACGCGGTTGCGGATCTCAAGGGTGAACGTCCTGTCGAGTCGGTCGAGATAAAGATCGATCTTCCCGTTCCCGCGTTCTTGCCCGAGATGTACGTGGCTCGCGCCGAGCAGCGCTTTGAGGCGTACCGACGTCTGGCCGCGGTCACGACGTCTGAGGCTGTCGCCGACATCGCGGCGGAATGGCTGGATCGCTATGGTCCAATGCCTGAACCGGCCGAGGCTTTGCTCGACGCTGGCCGGCTTCGTGTCGAGTGCCTCGCCAACGGTGTACGCGAGGTGTCGATCAGTGCGCAGACGGGTTTCGCTGCGGCCGCGCCCGAGGTTGAGATTTCGCCGGTGACGCTCAAGGCATCCAAGGCCGTGCGCCTTAAACGGTTGTTGCCCAAGGCCCGCTACAACGAGCAGTCCGAGGTGTTAAAAGCCCCGCTACCGGCTGCCGAACCGCTTATCGAGTCGACGATCGACCTGATGCGTACGTACCTGACTCCGCCGACTCCAGAAGACTGAATCACCGGTGTAGCCTTTCAGGTTCTGTGAATCATCTCCTCGACATCCGCTCAAATCGTCGTGTCGTGGGCCTCGTCATCGTACTTTTCGTGAGCGTGCTCGTCCTTTCTGCCTGTGGTGGCGATGATGCTTCTGGTTCGATTGGCGGCGGGTCCGATGCAGCACTGAGCGTGAACGACTTCACACTCACGGTGGCCGAGTTCAACGATCAGCTCGACGAGTGGGCGAAGCTGTTTCCCGGTGAGCAGACCGCCGGAACCGGTGAGGGCACCTACGCAATGACTTTCGTTTCAGGCCGTGCCTCGGTCAACGTGCAGTTCGAGGCCTTGATCGACGCGCTCGCAACCGCTGGGATCGAGGTCACCGCCGAGCATCTCAGTGCTGCGCAGCTCGACACCGAGGAACAGCTTGAACAGGTCAAGACTCAGGTTGAAGCTGGCGGCGCCGAGTATGTGGC
>JADFOM010000271.1 GCA_022562835.1 Acidobacteriota bacterium
TCACGACCGACTCGTCCGGACTGGCGATGGCTGGCGAATCGACCATCGCGAGCTCAAATCGGTCTGGACCAATGGAAACCCTTTGGTGGTCACGCCCGAGACCTGACCGCCGATGCTGTCGAACGCTCTGCGATCGAACAGGTACTGCGGCCTTCCGTTGCTGGGATCTGGTTCATAGATGACATAAGTGACTGGTCAACGGACGCGGGTGGGCAAATGCACGCCGGGTCGGCGGTCCTTTGGATGGGCGAACCGACCATTACGCCGACATCCGCGCTGGTGCCCATCTCGTTTCGGTATGCCCTGCACTATTGGCCCCCGGATCAACCCGAACCGTGGGAAGGGAACCTGTGCGGTGGGTCGCTCAGCTACAGGGTCGAACTAGTCGACTCCACTTGGACCGTCACCGGTACAGAGGGGTCTGTTTCGGCCTGGATGGCGTGAGCGACCGCTATTCCCACGCCTAGGGGTCGCACAGCGGCGGTTTACTCGGGTTTCTGCCCCACGCAGTGCCAGTTGAGCGTCAGTAGTTCCTCTTCCTCGGCCTGGATGTAGGACTGACTGTTCTCGTTCAGCCGCTGCATCAGCGCGTCGGTCTTCTTGGGAATCAGGTGGATCTTGGCGAGGAACCTGAACACAGCTTCGTACCTATCGAAAAGGGCCACCTCTTTCTTGATCATTTCCACTGCGGGTCGCCCTACCGACGAGATCAGATCGAAACCGGCGTCGCGGTAAGCGTCTTCCCAGTATTCGTAATACCAGAACCCTCCGAACACGGTCAGCTCGCGGGTGTGCTGAATCAGGGTCTTCTGATGTTCGTTCTCGCTGTCGTAGGCGTCGAGGGCGGCAACATCGTTGATGACAAACATCCCGCCTGGCTTCAGAACACGAGACACTTCCTTGAAGGTGAAGGCGTGGTCGCTCACATAGGTCATCGGCTGGACCGCGTAGACCGCGTCAAAGGAGCCGTCATCGAATTCGAGCGGCTTGTTGAAGTCGCCGACGGTGAAGTTTGAACTCGGCAAATTTGGGTTCTTCCACGCCTTCTCGATCTGAGATGCGTCGAGGTTGATGCCGTATGGCGTCGCGCCGGTCAGCGAGGCGATGTGCTCAGCGATGGCGCCGCAACCGCACCCCAGGTCGAGCACCTTGTCACCCGCGCCCAGATCGAGATTGTCGGCGACAATTCGCTCGAACAGGATCTGGTTCTGGAGGACCGATTCTTCCGAATCGATCTCGGGCGGCATGTACATCTTTTCGACGGATCCGAGCGTGCAGAGCAGATGGATGACTTTGTACAGCTCCTGCAGCTCATTGCTGCTGCCCTGGGGATACCCCTGCAACGGAACACCGTTCTCGTGATCCGCCTTTGTGTTTTCCGGTGAGTCAACGAACAACTCGTCATAGGAGCGCATGTAGGCGTTGTAGTCATCATCACTGATCGTGAGCAGGCCGCGGAGAGCACCGAGTCGGTCGAGCACGGTCGTCGGCTTGTGTTTCATGAATCGGTTCCTCGCGGTCACGGTCGTGGTCGCCGCACATTCACACCCCTTGAGAGCGCGGCGATGACGGGCAGGAACCCTAACGGTCACTTGAGCAGATGCTCATCGACCGTGGCGGTTTGCGTTGAGTGATCGAGTAGCGCTGCTGTTGCGTCCGCCGCCGTCTCAGGCGCAGTGCTTCGGCCGTCGCGGCGGTATTCTGTGACCATGAACGAGACAAACGACACGGACGGAACAGAAGACAGCGGCGACGTGGAGGTGACGGTCAAGACGGAGCTCATCGATGTCGATGGCGACGGTCTTACCGACATCGTCAGCGAAACGACCACCACAGTGGTCGATGTCGACGGTGACGGAGTTGCCGACATCATCAGCGAAAGGACCACCACAGTGGTCGATGTCGACGGCGATGGAGTCACCGACATTATCTCCGAGACGACCACCACGGCCATCGATGTCGACGGCGACGGGATCCCCGACATCATCGAGCAGACCACCGTTACGGGTGTAGACGTTGATGGCGACGGCGAAATATCCGAGGACGAGATCTCGGTCGAGGAAGTCGTCGCGGTACGTGAGGATCTTCTCGACGACGTCTAGACCGACGGCGTCATAGCTCGCTATTCGCTATTGACCGACGTATTCCAAGTGAGAGAACCGCGACCGCCTCAGGCTGTCGAGTTTGTGGCGTCGACGTCTTCGTCTGAGACCTGTACCTCATCGTCGCCCTCCGCGTCATCGTCGCTCACCGCGTCATCAGGCCCGTCACCTTCGGCATCGTCAGCCGACTCGGGTCGGATCCTGGACCGGGCCTCAGACGCCGCGTTCTTTATTGCCTTCGACGCGCGGTCGGCGTCGCTGCGGAGCTCATCGCGACGCCAGATCGCGCCACCCAGCACCCCGACGATTAGAACGATAAGCAGTTTGTACATGGCCCAATTCTCCAACTGGTCGACTTCGGTGATCTCGATCGTCCCAGATCGACGAGGACGAATCGTCACCTCGTAATGGTGGGTTCGGCGACGCCAAGCGGGCCATCGGAGCCTAGCTCAAGCAATGGTCGGGGCGTCGGGGCGGTCGCCGTGCAAAGGTCCGACCCGATCAATCTGTTGACAGTGCTGCGCTAGTGCTGCCGCTAGTCTGTCGATAGCCAAATCGCCGCTGTGGCGATTGCAAAAGAAAGGGCTTATTGCGATGTCGGACAACAACGTGCCCCCCGGTTGGTACATCGATCCCAGCGGACAAGGCGATGCCAGATACTGGAGCGGCACGGCCTGGACAGCGACCGTGAGCAAGGCCGGCGAAACAGTCAACGTTGCGATTGACCCTGCCCACGCCGAGGTGCCACCGGTTCCCGGCACGGAGGTGCACCTTCCGGTGCCGGCCCCGACCACCTACGTAGCGGCGCCAGTGGCAGCCAAGAGTTCGCCAGTCCTGGTCATCGGCCTATTGCTCGTTGCATTCCTCGTTGTGATCGTGATCTTCGTCTACGCACAAGACGACGACAGCTCCACCGAGGAGGATCCGACGACGGAGACGACATCGGCGCCGGAGACGACAGCAGCCCCCACTGCTGACACCGAGGCTCCGGCCGAGGGCGGCTGAGCACACCCGATCCCCATTGGGTTAGGTCTACTCGAACGCTCGAGTGGGCCCGACGACGTCCTCATTGACCATCGGCTTCGGCGAACGGTTGAACTGAGCGTGCCGGCTCGCATGCAGCAATATCAGGAAAGGTCTGCGTTTCGGGAACCAGACCGCCTCTTCGCGTCGTCATAGCTCCAACAGGTACGGCACAAGGTCGTAGCGACGGACGAAAGCGAATGACCATGAAATCCTTCTTGAAGCGACTTGTTGCGGCCTCCGGGCTGATCGCGGCACTCCTGCTGGCGACGGCGACTGCGGCCTCGGCGTGCGGGTTCCTGATCTCGGCGAACGGTGGTGTGCGCCTGACTCGCACCACGACATTTGTGGCTTGGGAAGACGGGGTCGAGCACTACATCACGAACTTTGCGTTCGAGGGCCAGCTCGAGTCGTTCGGTTCACTCGTCCCGCTCCCTGCGGCCCCTACCGACGTTTCGCGGGCCGGCGATTGGACGCTGCAGCGCCTCGTTCGCGAGGTCCGTCCCCCGGATCCGGAGTCTTCCGAGGTGCTCTCCTCCGCCTTTGCGGCCCTTGACTCCGATGTCGAGGTGCTCATCAAAACGCGCATCGACTCTCTCGACATCGTCGTATTGCGCGGCGGCAGCCAAGACGTTCTGGGCTGGGTCAACGACAACGGATTCAATCTTCCACCGGGACCTAGTACCGATCACATGCTCAACTATTACGGGAGCCGCTCACCGTATTGGATGGCGACCCGCTTCGATGCCGCAGCTGCGCTGGACGCAGGGTTCGAGGCCGGCGACGGCATCCCCGTTCAAGTCACCATCCCCACCGTCCGACCTTGGGTCCCCCTCCACATCCTGCACGG
>JADFOM010000272.1 GCA_022562835.1 Acidobacteriota bacterium
GCACGCGATGCTGGCGCAGCAAAAAGTCAAGCTGCTGTTCCTCCGCATAGGCTTGATTGAGCGCCTCCGCAACATCGAGATCTGGTTCACTGAGGCGCAGTACGACAGTCGAGTTGTCCGCCGCGACGATCGTTTGGACGTCTTCGAGACCAATCGTCATATGACGTGGCGCTTCTTCCAATGCCCGCTCGAGGCTGGACACAACATCTCCGGCGGTCACACCGCTGCCATCTGAGAACACGAGGTCGTCCGCTATGTGGAAGTTCCACCGTGTTGCCTCACCGTTGTGTGACCACTCGTCGGCACCATCGGGCTCGACCTTGCCGTCGCCGTCGATGCGTGTCAGCGAACGATAGAGCAGGTCGGACACAGCCGCTGCGCCGATCGAGGTCCCGTCCAACTCAACTGGATCGAAACCCTCTTGCTCGCGCAGACCGATGTCGAGCGAAACCGCACCCGGCGGCGATTCCTCGGCGAATGCTAGAGCCGGCGGAGCGGTTGTCGACGCCGACTCATCTGGGGAGGGGTCGCCAGAGGAACACGACGCAAACGCAACGCTAGACAGCACAATTCCGAGGGTCAGATACCGAAAGGCCACCTGGGTCCATCGACCCATACACGCCGAATGTGAGGACGGAAGGAGCCGACTCGGCGGCCTAAGACAGCAGCGCCAGTGAAGTCGTCGAGAACGAGAACACCAAGGCCGAGATGATGGTCAGACGATCGAGGTTTTTTTCAACCACTGTCGATCCTGCAGCCGTCGCTCCCATACCTCCGCCGAACATGTCGGACAGGCCGCCACCCTTGCCGCTGTGCAACAGCACGAGGAATATCATGGTGAACGAAACAGCGACGTGAAGTACGAGAACAAACGTAAACATGAGGTGCTTACGCTACCAGAGCACGAACGCAACGCCGCCTCACAGCCACCAGCGCAGCAGCTTGTAGATCAGGCCTCAAGACGCCAGTTTACGATGCGTGAGAAGTCTTCTGGATCGAGGCTCGCTCCGCCGACAAGTGCGCCGTCGATGTCGGCCTGCGACATCAGCTCGGCCGCGTTGGTCGGCTTGACCGACCCGCCGTATTGGATCCGTACACCTGCACCGGCGTCAGCGCCGAAGTTGTCGCTAACAACCGAGCGGATGTGCGCACACATGTTCTGTGCATCCTGTGCCGTTGCGGTCGCGCCAGTCCCGATCGCCCAGATCGGCTCATAGGCGATGACAAGTTCGGCCACAGCCGCCTTTGTGACGCCGGCCAGACCCTCCTTGACCTGCCGCTCCACCTTTGACTCGGCCGCGCCAGCCTCGCGCTCGGTCGACGTTTCGCCACAGCACATGATCGGCGTCATTTCCTGACCGAGTACGGCCAAAACCTTCTTGTTGACATCCTCATCTGTTTCGCCGAATAGCTCACGTCGCTCACTGTGACCGACGATCACATAGACCACGTTGAGCTTCGCCAACATCGCAGGCGAAACCTCACCGGTGAACGCCCCCTTGGTCTCCCAGTGACAGTTCTGTGCACCCAGGCGGATGTCGATCTTGTCGGCCTCGATCACCGTTTGAACCGAACGCACATCGGTGAACGGTGGATGTACGGAGACCTCGACCACTTCGTAGTCATCCTTGGTAAGCGCGTAAGACAACTTCTGCACCGATTGGATCGCCTCGAAGTGATTGTTGTTCATCTTCCAGTTGCCGCTGATCAGGGGGAATCGATCGGCCATGCTGTCTCCTCGTGTAGATGCGGTCCAACCAATGAGATGGCTGGTAACCGCTGGTTCGCGCACTGCCGGGCACTTGGCTACGGCCCGGTCACCTCGCGGCGCGGGCCGCACATGATAGGCGCGTCATTTGCCACGTAGCGCAGCCAAGCCAGCCAGGTCGCCCTTCTCTAACAACTCGAGTGACGTGCCGCCGCCGGTCGACACATGGCTCATCTCGCCATCGACACCGAACTGTTTGGCAGCCGCGGCGCTGTCGCCACCACCGACCACGCTGAATGCGGATGACTTCGCGATCGCGTCCGCGATGGCTCGCGTGCCGGCTTCGAATCTCGGATCCTCGAACACACCCATGGGGCCGTTCCACAAGATCGTCCGCGCATCGGCCAGTACGTCACCAAATGCCGCGGCCGTACCGGGGCCAATATCGACGCCCATCCAACCGTCGGGCAGGTTGACGCCGCTCTGGCGCACCTCTCCCCCAGCTTCGGGCTCAAACAACTTGCCGCCGGGGCTCAGCGTGGTCAGATCCTCGGGAAGATGAATCGAAGCACCCGAGTCGAGGAGCGATCGACATTTGTCGACCATGTCCGGCTCGAACAACGAAGAGCCGATGGAATGACCCTGCGCAGCGAGGAACGTGAAACACATGCCCCCGCCGATGATCAAGGCGTCGACCTTGGTCAACAACGCCTCGATCACCGCGAGCTTGTCCGATACCTTCGATCCGCCGAGCACAGCAACGAACGGACGTCGCGGTGACTCGCGCAGGCCACTCAGCACCTCGACCTCGCGGGCCAACAGACGCCCGGCTGCGCTCGGTAGAAACTGGGGCGGACCGACGATCGAGGCGTGCGAACGGTGCGACGCTCCGAACGCGTCGTTCACATAACAATCCTGCCCCTCGATCAGGCGCTGCACGAACGCCGGGTCGTTGGCAGTTTCGCCCGGATCGAACCGCAGGTTGTCCAACAACGTCACCTCGGGTGCGAGCTCGGAGAGCAATGCACGCACGGGTGCAACATCAAAGGCGGGGTTGGGCTCACCCTTTGGACGACCCAGATGGGTACACGCTGTGACCGTCGCGCCTGCATCGAGCAGGTACTGAATCGTCGGGAGCGCGGCTCGAACCCGAAAATCATCGGTGATCCGGTCGCCATCAAGTGGAACATTGAAGTCCGCCCGCAACAGAACCCGACGACCCGAGAGGTCGCCAAGGTCCTCGAGCGTCGGGACGCTCACTTCTTTGCAGCAGCCTTCTTCTTCGCGGGTGTCTTCTTCTTGGCACTGGCCTTCTTGGCAGCAACCGTCTTCTTCGGAGCAGCCTTCTTCTTGGCAGCCGCAGCAGTCTTCTTCGGAGCAGCCTTCTTGCGCTTCGACACAGACTTTGCCTTGCGGCTACCGACCAGAGTTGTCAATTCGACCAGACGGTTCGAGTAACCCCATTCGTTGTCGTACCAGCCGCACACCTTTACGAGCGTGCCCTGTGACATCGTGAGTCCGGAGTCGAAGGTGCATGAGGCCGCCTGCCCGATGATGTCGGTCGAAACCAGCGGATCCGCGCTGTAATCGAGCACCTTGCGAAGCGGTCCGCTCGAGGCCGCCTTCTTGAATGCCGCGTTGATCTGTTCGACCGACGCTTGCTTCTTCAGCACACCAACGAAGTCGGTCATCGATCCGTCCGCTACCGGCACACGCAGAGCGATTCCGTCGAGCTTGCCCACCATCTTCTTCATGACAAGGCCAGTGGCACGAGCTGCGCCGGTCGATGTCGGGATGATGTTTATTGCCGCGGCACGTGCGCGACGAAGGTCGCTGTGCGGGCCGTCGACGAGCGCCTGATCACCGGTGTAGCCGTGCACGGTTGTCATCAGGCCATTTGCAATGCCGAAGGTGTCATCGAGCACCTTGATCATGGGCACGAAACAGTTTGTCGTGCACGATGCGTTGGAGATGATGTGGTGACGATTTGGGTTGTAGGTGTGGTCGTTCACACCCATCACGAAGGTGGCATCGGCGTCGCCCGAAGGGGCCGAGATGATCACCTTTGGTGCGCCCGCCTTGCGATGCGCGCCGGCAGCGGCCTTGGACGTAAAGATTCCGGTCGATTCGATCACTACGTCGACCCCGAGGTCGCCCCAAGGCAGATCCTCGGGGTTGCGTTCGGACAGGACCTTCAACTTCTCCCCATCGACGACGATGCCATCACGAACGGCTCGCACCTTGGCATCGAGGCGACCGTGC
>JADFOM010000273.1 GCA_022562835.1 Acidobacteriota bacterium
TGCAGTTCTGACGGCGGTTGTGCATCCGGTGCGTGTGCGCCACTAGTCTCATCTCGCCGGTCGATCGTCGAGACCACAGGGGGAGCACCATGAGCATTCTTGGTAACCGCGTACTTCGCAAGGAAGACCCGCAGTTCCTGACCACGGGGGCTAAGTACACCGCGGATCTGCGCGACCCGAAGCTGGACGGCGCGGGTTACGTGACGTTCGTCCGCTCGCCGGTGGCTCACGGCAATATCACCTCGATCGAAGTCGACGAAGCGAAGGCTATGCCTGGTGTGCTTGGTGTCTTTACCGCGGCCGATCTGCCCGACAACCTCGCTGTGTTGCCGGGCATGGTGCCGATGTTTCCCGAGCCGATGCTCAACCGGCCGACGCTTGCATCCGGTCGTGTGCGTTTCGTCGGTGAGCCGATCGCGGTGGTGGTAACCGAGGAGATCTACCAGGGTCAAGATGCCGCTGACGCGGTCTATGCCGACATCGAGGTATTGCAGGCTGTTGTCGACATGGAGGAAGCAGCGACCGACAAGTTCGTCATCTATGACGACGTCGGCACGAACGTCGCGCTCGACTTCGCCACGATGGACATGGTCACCGGCATCACCGACGACTCGTTCTTCGAAGACTGCGAGACCGTTGTGTCCGAGCGTGTGGTCAACCACCGCACCGCCGCCTGTCCTCTCGAAGTTCGCTCAACAGCATGTGCGTGGGACGGCGACGAACTTTACATGTGGATCTCGAACCAGGGACCGCATGCAGTGCAGGGTGCAGTGGCCGGCTTGTATGGTCTCGACGCATCCAAGGTCCACATGATCAGCCCCGACGTCGGAGGCGCATTCGGCGCCAAGATCGCGCCCTACCCCGAAGACATCATCATGCCTTTCCTCGCACAACAGCTCGGCCGTCCGGTGCGCTGGTTCGAGAATCGTACCGAAAACATGAACGCGATGGGCCCAGGCCGAGCCCACGTACACCGGTTTACGATCGGCGGCGATGCCGACGGCACGGTCAAGGCTTACCGCAACGAAATTATCGCCGATTCGGGTGCGTACTGTCGCATGGGACCATTTCTTCCCTTCTTCACCCACCAGATGGCCTCGGGTACATACGCGATCCCCAAGATCGAAACCGCCGCCAAGTCGGTGATGACGAACACCACTCCGACCGAGGCTTACCGTGGCGCCGGCCGACCTGAAGCAACCGTCACGATCGAACGGGCGATGGACCTATTTGCGGTCGCCATCGGTATGGATCCCATCGAGGTGCGTCGCAAGAACCTCATCCCGGCGGACGCCTTTCCGTACACGACTGCGGTGGGCACGGAGTACGACTCCGGTGACTACGAACATTCGCTCGATCTTGCGCTCGAGGCTGCCGGTTACTCCGAACTGCGCGCGGAGCAGAAGCGCCGTCTTGAGGCCGGGGACACAAACCTTCTCGGCATCGGCGTCTCGACCTATGTCGAGGTGACCGCAGGCCCGGCACCGGGCGGCAACGAATTCGGCAAGGTGGAGATCAGCGCCGACGGAACCGCCAAGGTCTACTCAGGGTCCTTCTCACACGGACAGTCACACAAGACGACGTTCGCTCAGATCGCCGCCGATCAGCTGGGGATGTCGATCGACGATGTCGAGGTTGTCCAGGGCGACACCGATCAGGTCAAATCCGGCGTAGGAACCTTCGCATCACGGTCGACTCAGCTCGGTGGATCAGCGGTCCATGTCGCCGCGGGAACCGTAGTGGACAAGGCGCGTGAGATTGCCGCAGAACTGCTCGAAGCTAACGTCGACGACATCACCCTGGACAAGGCTGGCGGTGCCTTCCACGTTGCAGGTACTCCAGCGGTGTCCAAGTCGTGGAGTGACGTCGCCGCTGCGGCTGGCGACGATGGACTCTCCGCCGAGGAAGACTTCAACGCCAGCTGCTCCTACCCGTTCGGCGCGCACGTCGCCGTAGTCGAAATCGACAGTGAAACCGGCAACGTCCGTCTTCAACGGATGATTACCTGTGACGATTCGGGCAACCTCATCAACCCTTTGATCGTCGAAGGTCAGCGCCACGGCGGAATCGCGCAAGGTGTGGCGCAGGCGCTCTACGAAGAGGTGCGGTATGACGAAGAGGGAAACCCGATCACATCGAACTTCGCGGACTACAGCATGATTTCGATGGCCGAGCTTCCGAGTTTTGAGTTGGTGTCGCTAGAGACGCCGTCGCCGCATAATCCGCTCGGCGCAAAGGGCATCGGTGAGTCAGGAGCGATCGGCTCGACACCCGCGGTTCAAAGCGCGGTGGTCGACGCACTCTCGCATCTCGGAGTGACACATATCGATATTCCGGCCACGCCGGAACGAGTGTGGAGAACAATTCAAGAAGCGTCTAACTAAAGCGAAATCATCCACGGCGACGAGGCCGTGGACAGCCCAACGGCGCAGGCAGGCCTCGATTTCAGATCGATTATGGTGCGCTTGACCGAAGGGCTATTGTCGGCGAGTCGGTGAGCTACCCGAGGGGGACAGCAGTGCAGGTCAAGACGGTTGTCAATGGCCAGGAGCAATCACACGATGTCGAGCCGCGCACGCTGCTCGTGCACTATCTGCGTGACGATTGTGATCTGACAGGCACCAACATCGGATGTGACTCGTCGTCATGTGGTGCGTGCACCATTCATGTCGATGGTGAAGCGGTGAAATCATGCACGATGTTCGCAGTGCAAGCCGACGGCACGGCGATCACCACGATCGAAGGGCTCGCTGACGACGACGGCACGTTGCATCCCATGCAACAAGCGTTCCACGAGAACCATGCTCTGCAGTGCGGCTACTGCACACCGGGCATGGTGATGGCCGCCACGTCGCTGCTCGACGAGGTACCGAATCCGACCGAGGGCGAAGTTCGTGAAGGCCTCGAGGGCAATCTCTGCCGCTGCACCGGCTATCACAACATCGTTCAGGCGGTACTCGCCGCGGCCGGCGGAGGCTCTAAGTGATTCCTGCCGCATTCGACTACGAACGTGCCGACAACGCCGAGCATGCGCTCTCCTTGCTGGCCGAACATGGCGACGAAGCCAAGCTGCTTGCGGGTGGGCATTCGCTCATTCCGCTAATGAAGTATCGGCTGGCCGTGCCGTCGGTTCTCATCGACATCGGCCGTATCGGTGATCTCAGCTACGTCAACGACGGTGGAGACGCCCTACACATCGGTGCCCTGACCCGTCACCGTGACGTCGAAACAAACGAACTCGTGCGCAGCGAGGCTCCACTTCTGGCACGTGCCACCTCGAGCGTCGGCGATCCCCAGGTTCGCCATCGCGGAACGATCGGTGGGTCGCTCGCACACGGTGACCCAGCGTCGGATCTTCCGTCGGTGCTGCTCGCAATGCGCGGCAGCGTCATCGTGACGGGACCGTCGGGTAGCCGCGAACTGGCGGCGGACGAATTCTTCACGGGCTTCCTCGAGACCGCGGTCGGCCCCGATGAAATGGTGACCGAAATCCGGATACCCAAGGCACCTGGGGCCGGATGGTCCTTTCAGAAGTTCAACCGTCGAGCTCAGGACTGGGCGATCGTCGGCTGTTCAGTGTTAGTCGACGGCGATACCTGCGGCGTGGGCCTGGTCAACATGGACATCCGTCCGGTCCGTGCCTCAGCCGTAGAGGCTGCAGTAGCTTCGGGTGCCGATGCCGCATCAGCCGCCGAATCGGCTGCGGAGGGTTCTGACCCGACCAGCGACCTCAACGCAAGCGCCGAGTATCGCCAGCACCTCGCCCGAGTTCTCACCAAACGGGCACTTGAAGAAGCCGGGAAGTCTTCGGCCTGACGGCCTCGGGACTTCCTGCGAGTTGTTCGCTGAGGCTCACAACATCGGGGAAGTCTTCGGCCTGACGGGGACTCTTCGGCCTGACGGCCTTGGGAACTCTTCGGCCTGACGGCCTCGGGAGTTCCTGCGAGTTGCTCGGCAGAGC
>JADFOM010000015.1 GCA_022562835.1 Acidobacteriota bacterium
AGCTCAGATCTTGGGTCCCGGTGGGGAGCCTTGGTGCTGGTCGGCGATGTCTCGAAAGGGGTCATCGCCACCGTCATCGGTCGGACGGTGGGCGGATCGGCTGGTGCAAACGTGGCGGGCAGCGCCGCTGTGGTCGGGCACTGTTATCCGGTCTGGTCGAATTTTTCAGGGGGTAAAGGGGTTTCGACGAGTGTGGGCCAAGTCCTCGGTACTTTCCCGGCATATTTCCCAATCGATTTCGGCGTAGCAGCAGCGATCGCCGCGCTCCCGTGGTGGAAGCAGCGCTCCTTCGCAGCAACTGCGACCGCCTCGATCGCTTGGACGACTGCGGCCACAATTTGGTGGCGCCGCGGCTGGCCCAATTTGTGGGGCGGACACCCGGTTGGGGCCATGCCGCTTGCCGCTGCCGTGTCGAGTGCGGTCATCGCCAAACGTTTTCTCGATGAGTCCAGGATCACATCGTGATTGCAGTGGTGACCGACTCGGCATCACAGATGCCCCCAGCGTTGGCCGATCGACTGGGGATTGCAGTCGTGCCTATCGGTGTCACGCTGGGTGAGCGAAGTTTCGAAGAAGGTGCAGACCTCTCCGTCGAGAAGTTCTATGAGCTGCTCGACGAAACACCAGACATGTCGATCGCGACGTCTCAGCCAAGTCCCGGTCGATTCGTCGAGTGCTACGGAGCGGCCATCTCAGAGGGCGCCGAGGAGATCGTGTCCGTGCACGTGGGCAGTGCGCTATCGGGAACCCTCAACAGCGCCCGAATTGCTGCTGCCGAGGTCGACGTACCAGTACATCTCGTCGACAGCGGAACCGCTTCGTTTGGAGTGGCATGCCAGGCCTGGGCGGCGGCTGACGCGGTTTCTGGTGGGTCCGATGGTCACGGCGCAGTCGTGGCAGCTGAAGCGATGAGCAAGCGTGTACGTACAGCGTTCCTCCTCGATGTGTTGGGCCTGGGATTGGTCGCAGGTCGGTCGCTTCTATCAGCCAGCACCCTGCGTGTGCGCGACGAGTTCAGTGTGTTTGGTGGGCAGGGCGACGACTTCGACGTGATTGGTGTCGGCCACCAGCAGGAGGTGTTGATCGACACGATCCGCGACTATGTGGTCGCTCACGTCAACGAAGACGAACTCAGGGTCGCAGTGTGCCTCGCTCATCCAGACACCCTGGCGTTCACAGAGGCGCTCGAAGAATCGCTGGGCCGGCTCGACGCGGTTCGAGATGTGGTGCGGTACCGCATTGGACCGAGTGTCGCTGCCTATACCGGCACTAACACGGGTGGCTGTTTCTTCTGGCAGATTGGATGATCTGCATGACCCGCTGCAACGGTCGCGCTTCTCGGTGTTCCTAGAGCGGAGCGATCTCGACCGTACATTCCAACAGATATCCAAGAAACTGATAAATGGCCCACGCCATCTCGTCCTGTCCTTCGTTTGGCCCGTCGTCGTCTGACCCATCGACTTCGAGCTTTGAGCCGAGCACGAGGCGTAGGTCGTTGAGCGAACCCATCCACGCGAAGAACGCCTCGTCGTCTTTGAGCTCACCAGAGGTGAGGGCGGCTTCCACTACGTCGATGGCGTCGAGCTTGCGAGCCAAGAGGTCGTCGCCGACCAGGCGACGGTATTCAGCGTCGAGTTCTGGGTGTTCGGGATAGGCGGCAGGGAAGAGCCGCTTGAGGTGCTGGTCGGTTCCGTCGACGAGCATCTCGCGCAGCTGAACGAAAGTTCCACTCAACGCTGCCTGCTGTGCTTCGTCGAGCTCGATCGTCACTCGATCGCCTCGGCGCGTCAATAGCGAATCCATCAGGCCTGCTCCATCGTCGCCCAAAGGCCATGTTCGTGAAGACGGTAGACGTCCATCTCCGCTTTTTCGCGTGCCCCGCTCGTGACGGTCGTGCGACCGTTGTTATGTACCTCGAGCATCAGGCCGGTCGCTTTCTCCTTGGTGAATCCGAATAGCTTTTGGAACACGAAGGTCACGTACGACATCAGGTTGATGGGGTCGTCCCACACGATCACACTCCAAGGACGGTCCGTGTCGGTGACCGTGACATCGTCTGGTTCATCGACACGCGTGGGGGCGGTCATCGGGGTTGTCACGCGCGCTGCATTTCGAGATCGGTGAGCAACTTCGCCTCGTCCTGTCCGTCGATATCGGTTTCGGCAACACCCGAAACGACGTGCGAGCGGATCACGACGATCCACAGCATGGTGGCACCGAGGATGTGTGCTGCCACGAGTACCTCGGGAACACCGGTGAAGTACTGCACGTAACCGATCGTCGCCTGCGCTGCTAGCACTATCAACACCGTGGTCTGGCGTCTGCGCGAAGTCGATCGCGGCGCGGACAACCGCCACGAATACAGTGCGACCAGACCTAACGCGATCACCGTGATTGAGTGCACCCTCGCGGCATCGCTCACTGAGAATGGAAGGCGTTGGATCGGCTCGTCAAGGCTTCCGGTGTGGGGCCCAGAGCCGGTCACGATCGTGCCGAGACTTATCGCGGCAACGCTCAGGACCGTCTGGAGGCGAATCCACCAGGGAGCTCGCCGATCTGCTCGCAGTGCGAACAGTTCGTCGGGTATCGCGGCCCGTTCCGCAAGGATGGTCGCGTTCCACACGAGGATCATCGAGACCAGAAAGTGTGTCAGCACAATTCGCGGATCGAGATCAAACCGTACAACGATTCCTCCGAGCACGATCTGAGTCGCCACGCCAGCCACTAGACCCCATGACCACAGCGTGAGGTCGCGTCTGGAGGGTGCTCGGAACATCGACCCGAGCACGGCCGCGATCACCGCGATCGACACAACGCCGGTGAGCAGGCGGTTCCCGAACTCGATCCACCCGTGGTAGCCGAAGTCATCGACAAGCTTGTTGTCCTCACATGTAGGCCAGTCCTCACATCCCAGACCAGACCCGGTGAGCCGCACCGCGGCACCGGTCACAACGATCGCCGTCAGAGCGGCGAGCGCGACGAGCGTGAGGGTTCGGTAGGTAGTGGGACTGATGGTTCGCCGAACGTCGGACACGCCTCGAAGCGTAACCGTGTGCGCTTCCATCCACGTTGGCTCCGGGGCCTGTCAGCCAATACCCTTGCGTGGTGCTGATCCAGCCGATCGACAGATTGAAGATCGCCCGCGTGGGCGGTTTCGTAGCGCTCACCAAGCCGCGCATCATCGAACTGTTGCTGGTCACCACCGTTCCGACGATGATCGTGGCCGAGCGAGGCATGCCATCGCTCTGGCTAATGGTTGCCACCGTGTTCGGCGGCACGCTTGCAGCCGGCGGTGCCAACGCGATCAACATGTATGTGGACCGTGACATCGACGCATTAATGGAGCGCACCAAGAAGCGTCCACTCGTGACCGGTGTGGTGCGTCCAACCGAGGCGTTGGTCTTCGCACTAGGTCTCGAAGTACTCGCTTTCGTGTGGCTATGGAGCTTCGTCAATCTGTTGAGTGCAGTTCTAGCGCTGACCGCATGCCTCTTCTACGTGTTCGTTTACAGCTTGTGGCTCAAACGCCGCTCGCGCCACAACATAGTGATCGGCGGCGCGGCGGGGGCGGTGCCAGTACTCATCGGCTGGGCAGCTGTGACCGGTTCGCTCGACTGGGCACCGATCGTGCTCTTCGCGATCATCTTCTACTGGACCCCACCACATTTCTGGGCCTTAGCGATCCGCTACAAGGACGACTACAGCGCTGCCGAGGTGCCGATGTTGCCCTCGGTCACCGATCTGCGCACGGTTGCCGTTCGAATTCTCGGCTACACGCTGGTCTTGTGGGCCTTGACGGTCGTGTTCTCGCCCGTAGCCGACATGGGATCGATCTACCTTGTGGCGGCACTGGCGCTGGGTGCGATCTTTACCCTTCTGGCGCTCGGTCTGCTCCGTGCGCCGACGACACAGAAGGCGATGCGGTTGTTCCACTACTCGATTACTTATATCACCTTGTTGTTCGGCGCAATGGCGGTCGATCAACTCGTCGCATGAGGATGACGTCTGACGCGCCCAGTCCGGTTCGGCCCGCTGAACCGATGATGTGTAGTGTGCCCGCCCGTGACCGTACGCGGTTTGTGCGGTCGACCCGCGTAACATCGCATGTCGCTCCGGTGCTCCGGAACCTCGGATCGCCACAACGTAGAAACTGCTCATGACCATCACCGAAGCTCCGCTCGAAACCGAAGCAACGCTGCAGACGCCGACCGCCCCAGGCGGTCTGCATTCAGTCGTGACTACAACCGACCACAAGTTGGTTGGCCGCTTTTACGTCGTTTTCGCGTTGCTGTTCGCGTTTTTCGCAGCGGTGGCCGGCTGCCTGGTGGCATTTGAATCGATTGGCGACGAGTCCTTCGACCTCTTCTCTGATGAAGCCGGCGTGGCGCAAGCGACTTCGTTCTTCTGGGTGGTTGGAGTCCTCGGCGGCGCGATTCCGCTCCTAATCGGCCTCGCGACCATGGTTATCCCGCTGCAGGTCGGATCACCCTCTGTGGCGTTTCCCCGCGCCGCGGCGACGGCGATGTGGACATGGCTTGTCGGCGTCGTGATGTTGGTGCTGGGCTTCATTCTCGACGGCGGCCTCGGCGCAGACGCGGCGTCCAGTGAGTCACAGGCGGTAGCGCTCACCGTTGCTTCGATGATCCTCATCTCGATTGCACTGATCGTCGCGATCATCTCGCTTGCGACGACGGTCGTCGCTCTGAGGCCGGAGGGCATGTCGCTTCGCTCTGTGCCGCTCTTTTCGTGGTCGATGCTCGTCGCTAGCGCGATTTGGCTCGTTTCGTTGCCCGTGCTCATCGCGAACCTCTTGATTGCATATGTTGACCTGCGCGGTCGCCCAGCGATCTACAGCGGCGTCGAACAACTACTCGATGATCAGGTGAACTGGTTCTTCTCGAACCCGCAGATCTTGGTGTTGGCGGTGCCGGTATTGGGCCTCGCTGCTGATGTTGTCGCTGGAAGCCTGCGCCGCCGTCAGCGCAACACCGACATCATCTTGGGCGCACTCGCTGTGTTCGGTCTGTTGGCCTTCGGCGCCGACATGCAGAGCTACTACGACTACTCGAGTCTCGACGTGACAAACGAGTTGCTGTACCTCGCCTCTGCTATTGCAATCGTCGTGCCCTTCCTGGTCGTGTTCGGTGGCCTTCTCGATACTGTCGTCGCCGGTCGTGCGGACCTCAGGGCACCGAGTGGTGCGCTGATAGCCACCATCCTCGCGGTGGACCTCGTCGGCGCCGCTGTCGTGGCTTCACTGGTGCGCGCTATAGAGCCGCTCGACCTGATCGGCACTTCCGCCGATGATGGTGCCGCTGTTCTGGCCTTGTCCGCAGGGTTGGCAGGAGCCTGGGCAGGTTGGGTCTGGTGGAGTCCTAAGTTCACCGGACGTCGGGTGCCGGCGGGCCTAGGCGCTCTGTGCTCTGCGCTCTTGTTGTTGGGCGGTGTACTCACCGGGGTGGCGTGGATGGTCGCCGGCTTCCTCGATCCTGGGGATCATTCACGCCCACTTTGGATAGTTGCCTTCATCGGACTTGTCGTAACCACCCTGGGTCTGCTGGGTGCACTTGTTGCGACGTTGACTCAGCTTGCGGGCAAAGGCGCCTCAGCGGTAGACGACGAGCCAGCGGGCATCACCCTTGAATGGTCCGGACCCACACCACCACCGTTGGGCAACTTCGTCTCACCGGTCGGAGAGGTCGCTTCGGCACAACCACTCCTCGATACCGAGGGGGAGGACACATGAGCGCGCACTCACTCCCCGCCGCACCCCCGGCCCGGCCACGTACCTTGCTCATCGCCACGGCGTTGGGCGGTGTTGCAGTCACAATGCTCTTTGCCGGACTGTTCGGTGTCTACCTCACCGAACGTTCCCAGACGCTGGCAGGTGGTGGTGAGTGGTTCCCGAGCGGATCGATATCTCTTGCCCCCGGCGGAATGATGATGGTCACGATGCTGCTCTCCGTGATCAGCTTGCAGTGGGCCCACTACGCCACCGAACGCGACGATCGCACTCATTCACTTCTCGCTTTGGGGTTGACCATCTTGTTGGGCGCCGCGGTCGTCAACCAGATGGTGTTCGTTTGGATATCTTTCGCCGAACCGGTCGATGCCTCGGCTGCGGCGTTGTTGTTCTATGTGATCACCGGTGCGTTCGTTGCACTCCTCGTGGTTGCAATCGCCTTCCTGCTCTTGGTGACGGTGCGTGACTTGGCCGGGTCCTACGGCCATGGTCGCGCCGACGGCGTCGCCGCGGCAGCACTTTTTTGGTACGTCACGGTCGCGGTGTACGCCGCGGTCTGGTTCGCGATCTTCGTGACCAAGTAGGGACGACATGCTCACGACAGGCTTCAAGCTTTTCTTCGGACTATTTGTCGCAGCGACCTTCGGCGCGGTCGTGCTCGGCTACACGAGTGGTGGCAATCATCTTGGGCCGGTCACGTTTGGCTACAAGGGCAGCGTCGGGTTCGTTTTCGGCTACACCGTGTTGATGGTCGCTGGGTTCGCCTCTGGCGCCGTTGGTCTTCTGCTCCAGGCGTTCCGAGACGGCGATGCTGAAGCCGCTGCACAACTCCTTGGCACCGATACCGCGCCCGTTGGTCAAACGCCTCTCGGCGATTCGATGTGGCCGCTCATCGGGGCTGTGGCAGCGGGGACCACGGTCGTTGGTTTGGTCGTGCACCCAGCGGTGATGGGAGTGGGACTGATCCTCGGAATACTGACGATGTTCGAGTGGACGATGTCAGCATGGGCCGACCGCGCCACCGGCGATCCGCAGGCGAACCGAGAGCTTCGCGACAGCGTTATGCGTCCTATCGAGCTTCCGGCCCTCGCGCTCGGTGCCGTGGCGTTGATGGTGGCTTCGGTCTCGCGAGTGTTCCTGGCATCGTCGGCCAACGGCGCTGTGCTCGCCGCTACGATCCTCGCCCTCGTCATTATCGGTATTGCAGTCCTGTTCGCGACCAAGCCGAAGGTCAGCAAGAACGTCGCTACCGCCGTCGTCTTGATCGTGGCGTTCGGTGTGCTCGTCACCGGCACCATTGCCGCGGTTGTCGGGGAACGTGACTTCGAGCACTCCAGCGATGAATCCCGTGAATCTGAAGAAGGCACCAGCGATGGATCCTCAACCGACAGCGAAGGTGACGGCAGCCACAAGACAGATGCGGGCGCCGAAGGTGAGGCCAGCGATGAATAGCCGCAGCGGTCGTCTCGCCGCACTCGCCGTACTAGCGGTCGTCTTCCTGGCGGGTTGTGCGAGCGATGCCCCACTCGACTCGCTCGATCCAAAGGGCGAGTACGCACAGAGCATCGACAATCTCTTCGTACCGGTCTTTTGGGTAGCCGTGGTTGTCTTCGTGCTCGTATTTGGAGCGACGATCGTCATGTGGTGGAAGTTCCGGGTCAAGGATCCGTCCGACGACGAACTCCCGGCACCCGTGGCCGGTAACACCTCAGTCGAGATCGGTTGGACGATCGTGCCGGCGCTGATCCTCGGAATCATCGCGGTGCCTTCCATGGCGTTGCTGTTCGATATTCGCGACACCACCGACCTTGACAATGACTATGAGAATCTCGACGTGGTCGTAGTCGGGCAGCAGTGGTGGTGGGAGTACCGCTATTACTTCGACGGATTCGACCCCGACGTTGACGACTTCGACACGCCCGCTGACATCGTCACCGCGAACCAGCTCTACATCCCGGCCGATCAAGAGATTCCTCTGTACATCACGTCACGCGATGTGATCCACAGCTTTGCGGTGCCGAACCTGAACGGCACCATGGATGCGGTGCCGAGTCTCTACAGTCCATGGAAGATCCAGGCGGACGAGCCGGGCCTCTATTTCGGCACCTGCCGAGAGTTTTGCGGGCTGAGCCACGCATTGATGCGAACCCAGGTTGCGGCGGTCGAGCAGGCCGATTTCGACATTTGGGTGGGTCAACAACGTCAGCCGTACACGGCGCCCGACGAGCAACTCCAGGCGTTCCTCGACGCAGCACGTGACCCAGATGCCGAGGCGATCGAACCAACGACGGCGGAGGAACGCGGGGCGGCCCTGTTCCGTAGTTTGTGCTCGTCTTGTCACCTGGCCGAAGGCGTGAACGACGATCTCTACGACGGCGCCGAATTGGTGTCCGGTGCAGCGCCGAACCTCACCCACTTCTCGTCGCGGTCTAGTTTCGCAGGAGCGATCTTCGAGCTCTACAAAGCCGACGGATCAGCCGACACGAATCAGCTCGAGGCCTGGATACGCAATCCACCGGCGGAAAAGCCAGCCGACGCCGAGAACAAACGCGGAATGCCCGATCTCGGCCTCAGCGAAGCACAGATCGACGATGTCGTTGCCTTCCTCATGACGACCGGCGAAGAGCCCAGCGACTTCATCAAGCAGGAAACGGTAGTCGAGTAGTGCACTCGACACGGAGCGTGAACTGATGGCAATCACCGAAGAAGCCACGAAGGAATTGACCAAAGGCGACGCCGTCGCGGCAACCGTCGAGCAACCGCTTGGCATCCTGACCCGACCCACGTCGACCAAGGGCTGGAAGAGCTGGCTCACAACGGTCGATCACAAGCGGATCGGCATTTTGTACGGCGGTGCCGCGCTGCTGTTCTTCGTGCTCGGCGGGCTCGAGGCACTCGCCATGCGAATCCAGCTCGCGACACCCAACGGCACCTTCCTGTCGGCGGAGACCTATAACCAGGTATTCACCATGCATGGGGTGACGATGATCTTCCTCGTGGCTATGCCGATGGCGGCGGCCTTTGCGAACTACCTGATCCCGCTCCAGATCGGCGCCCGTGACGTTGCCTTCCCTCGTCTCAACGCACTGAGCTTCTGGATCTTTCTCGGAGGCGGCCTTTTCCTAGTCTCGTCGCAGTTCATAGGCGGTTGGTGGTCGAACGCTCCAGACTGCGGTTGGTTCTGTTATCAGCCAAACGGTGGCGTGATCTTCTCACCCAGCCGTGGCGTGGACTACTACGCCATCGGCCTTCAGATCACAGGTATCGCCTCGCTGATTTCGGCGGTCAACCTCATAGTGACATGTCTCAACATGCGCACGAGGGGCATGTCGATGTTTCGCATGCCGGTTCTGACATGGATGTTGCTCGTCACCCAGTTCCTTCTGCTGTTCGCTATTCCTGTGATCACGGTCGGGCTCTTTCTGCTGATGTTCGCCCGGCTCTTCGATGCACAGTTCTTTAATGTGGCCGCCGGCGCGGAGCCGCTTCTCTGGCAACACCTGTTCTGGATATTCGGGCACCCCGAGGTTTACATTCTCGTGCTACCGGCGTTCGGCATCGTCTCAGAAGTCATACCGACGTTCAGTCGAAAGCCGATCTTCGGGTACTCGTTCATGGTCTTTTCGGGCATCGCCATCGGATTCATGGGCTGGGGCGTGTGGGCGCACCACATGTTCGCGTCGGGTCTAGGTCCGATCTCGGTCGCAGCGTTCTCGTTGTCGACGATGTTCATCGCGGTACCGACAGGCGTGAAGATACTCAACTGGCTCGCCACGATGTGGGGCGGCAAGCTGACGTTCAACACACCAATGTTGTTCGCAGTTGCGGTGGTCTCGATGTTCACCATCGGAGGGCTGTCAGGGGTGACGCACGCTATGGCGGCCGTCGATACCCAGCAGACCGACACCTACTACATCGTTGCGCACTTCCACTACGTGGTCTTCGGAGGCATCATCAACGGTCTGTTCGCTGGGTTCTACTTCTGGTGGCCCAAAGTTTTCGGTTACAAGCTGAACGAAAAGCTCGGCAAGACGAACTTCTGGTTGATGATCATCGGCATGAACTTGACCTTCGGGCCCATGCACATCCTCGGGCTTCAGGGCATGTCACGCCGCTATTACACCTACTCGGGGGGCTACGGCTTCGAACTCTGGAACATGGTTGTGTCGATCGGTGCGTTCACGATTGCCCTTGGCGTGCTCACGTTCATCATCAACATCTTCTATTCGAAGCGTAAGGCCGCCGAACTGCCACCGGTCGGGCCCGACCCATGGGATTCCCGTTCGCTCGAATGGATGATTTCGAGCCCTCCCCCGGACCACAATTTCGATGAACCCATCGACGTTCATGGTCTCGACGAGTTCTGGCACCGCAAGTACGGCTATGACGACGATGGCAAGGTGATCGCCTTTGCGACCGCCGCTGAGGTTGCGCAGACCGGCGACCGCACCGACGTACATCTGCCCTCACCTTCGTATTGGCCGATCGTGGTGGCGACTGGCCTGCCGATCATTGGCTATGGGCTCATCTACAGTCTTTGGCTCTGTGTAGTCGGCGGTCTCTTCGTGGTGACGGGACTCTTTGGTTGGGCGCAAGAGCCGGCCGACGATCCCAACGCTGTGCACGACGATCACGATGAACCAGGCGACGATGGCGACGATGCGCAAGGCGCATCGGCGCTTGAGCAATCGTCGACCGAGGAGATGAGTGTTGATGGCTGAGGCAGCGCTCGACGCGCACGAACACCCGGAGACGAATACTGGGATGTCCAATTCCAAACTGGCGTTGTGGGTCTTCCTCGGCTCGGAGTGTCTGTTGTTCGGTGGTCTAATTTCGACCTACCTGCTCTACCGCAACGAGACAAACGGTGGTCCGACTGCGAGCGACGTCTTCGAGATCCCGTTCACATCGGTCAGCTCGTTCGTGCTGTTGCTCAGCTCGCTAACCATGGTGCTGGCGCTGTCAGCGCTCAGGCGTGGCGACGAGACCCGTAACCGCATCTGGTTGCTCACCACTGCGATGCTTGGTGCGGTCTTCGTCGGTGGCCAGGTCTACGAATTCACGGCCTTTCTCCGTGAGGGACTCGGCTTCACGACGAGCCCCTTCAGCTCAGCGTTCTACACGCTGACCGGTTTCCACGGGGTACACGTCAGCGTCGGCATAGTGATGTTGATGTCGCTCGTCGTCGTCTCCCTCAAGGGTGACCTATCCAAGGAACGCGCCGAAACTGTCGAGTTGATCGGCTTGTACTGGCACTTCGTAGACGTGGTGTGGATCTTCATCTTCACCGTGGTCTACCTCACTGTCTAAGGGGATCTGATGACCGAAACCGCAACTACCGTTGAAGCCGAGGTCGAACGCCACGACGAGCACGACCACCCTTCGGATCGATCCTATGTTGGTGTAGCGGCCGTGCTCGGGCTGATTACAGCCGCTGAGGTACTCACCTACTTCTTCGACGTTGGTCCGTTTCTTATCCCTGCATTGATGGTCATGATGACGGCGAAGTTCTTCATAGTCGCGGCCTATTTCATGCATCTAAAGCAAGACATTCCGTTGTTTTCTGGGTTCTTTGTGGGCGGAATTGCCTTGGCTTCGATCGTGTACATCACGATGTTGACGACATTTGAGTTTTGGGATTCGTTCGACTTCTGAGGCAATGCGGGTCCACTTAGTGAGGGCTGAGAATGTTTGAGACAGGGATTGCCGGTTGGGAGGCTCACCCAGAGGTGTGGGTGCTCGTCGCGTCGCTGGCGGCTTTCGGGATCTACGCCGTGCGGGTTATCGGCCCGAAGGTCGTTCCGGCTGGCGAAGAAATCGTCAGCCGCAAACAGGTGTGGTTCTTTTGCGCTGGACTCATCCTCTTGTGGATTGCGGCTGACTATCCAGTGCACGAGGTCGGTGAGCAGCAGCTCTACTCGGTACACATGTTGCAGCATCTGACATTCAGCTTCTTCGTGCCCCCACTGTTGTTGATGGCAACACCGCTGTGGCTGGTCGACCTGATCCTCACAGACGGCAGCTTCGTGGATCGCTCGTTTCGGCGTCTAGCGACCCCGCTGGTCGCTGCCGTGTTATTCAATTTCGTACAGGCCATTTCCCACTGGGAGCAGGTGGTCGAACTGTCGGTTACCAACGGCCTGTTCCACTACATCATGCACATCCTCGTCTTCTCCACGGCGCTGCTTATGTGGGTGCCGGTTGTGGGCCCGATTCCCGAATTGCGCATCAGCCCGTTCGCCAAGTGTGTCTATCTGTTTCTGATGTCGGTCATTCCCACGATTCCGGCAGCGTGGCTCACGTTCGCCGAGAATCCTGTCTATGACGTCTATGACAGGCCTGGGCGTCTGTGGGGTGTTTCGGTGGTTGACGACCAGCAGGCGGCAGGCCTGATCATGAAGATCGGTGCAGGCTTCTTCTTGTGGAGCGTCATCGGCACGATCTTTTTCCGGTGGTCCGCAGAACAGCGACGCCAGGATGTTGAAGACCGTCGTCGTCACCAGGCTTCGCTGACCTATGAAGACGTCACCGCGGAGTTCGAACGCGCCCCCGCGCCGTCAGAGCACTAGTAGTTGCTGCGAGTTCGCGGGAACCCTTCGGGTTCCTTCGAGTTGCTCGCTGACGCTCACGGGAACTCTTCGGCCCAGGGGGGCCTCGGGAGTTCCTTCGAGTTGCTCGCTGACGCTCACAACATCGCTCACAACTCGCAAATTCTTGTTGCTATTCGATGCGGTCGAGAGTGCAGAAGGGTCGAAGTACGTCGGGGATCGACAGTGAGCCGTCGGATTGCTGGTAGTGCTCGAAGAGAAATACAACATGCGCGCGACGGGGATAGCGGTTCCGTTAAGCGTGTGCACGAACTCGGAACCCTTGTTGGCCCTGACTCGGCAGTCGAGGCGACGGGCTGAATAGTCGAGGTAGTTGGAGCACGAGGTCACCTCGCGGTAACACCCCTCTGACGGTAGCCACACCTCGCAGTCGTACTTCTTGGCGGCTGCCGCGCCGAGGTCTCCGTCGGCGACAGCGACGACCCGATACGGCAGCTCGAGCTCATCGAGGATCTCGCGCTCGATCGAGAGGAGCAGTTCGAGCTCATCCCACGAAACGTCGGGTCCGGTGTAAGAGAACATTTCCAGCTTGTCGAACTGGTGCACTCTGAAAATACCTCGGGTGTCCTTGCCGTACGTGCCCGCCTCGCGGCGAAAACAGGTGGAGAAGCCCGCATAGCGGGCTGGCAGCGCAGCAGGATCGAGGCGTTCACCCCTGTGCAGGCCAGCGAGCGGTATCTCGGCGGTCCCGACCAGGAACATTTCGTCCTCTTCGGTCGCGTAGACCTGATGTCGGTCGGTCGGAAAGAACCCTGCATCGACCATCATGTCCTCGCGGACCAGCACAGGCGGCACGACGGGCTCGAATCCGTAACCGACAAGTTTGTCGAGGGCCCACTGCACCAAGGCAAATTCAAGCTGAACCGCGCCACCGCGGATATAGGCGAAACGGCTCCCGCTCGTGCGTGCCCCGCGGGCCTGATCTACTAGTCCGAGGGCCTCGCCGAGCTCGGCGTGGTCCAGTGGCGGGGCCGAACGCTGTTCGCCGACCTCAACGATGACCTCATAGTCATCCTCGCCACCACGCGGCACCGACTCATCTGCCGGATTGGGAATCGTCAATACTAGATCTGCGAGCTTCGTCGAGACCTCCTCGAGTACTGCTTCCGCGTCGCCGAGGTCAGCCTTTAGTACGCCGGCGGCTTCGATCTTGGCGGGCCGTTCGTCGGTGTTCGACCGGCCGATCTCCTTCGAGGCCGCGTTGGCATCGGCTCGAAGTCCCTCGACGGCGAGTAGCTGTGCGCGGCGCTGCTCCTCGAGGTCGAGCACGTCGTCGAGCGCGCCAGCATTGGCGCCCTTGCGAATGGCACCATCTCGATACGCTGGGTCGTCTCGCATCTTTCGGAGGTCGATCACGTTGCGCAACGGTAGCCTGCCCGCCGCTTGGAGCGGACCGAAATCGTGAACATCGCTCGTCTTGCGCCGCGCGACTACGAGGTACCGCAGCCATCAGGCTCTGGCCCTGATCATCCGATGAGGACTGTGACCGAGGCAGTGCTCGCCGACCGCAGCCGTTGGGACGTCGCCGAACGCCAGAAGGTGCGCGCACTTTTCGACGAGCTGTCCGCGACTTGGACCGAGGATCGGATCGGGAACGACGCGCGGCTGCTCCCCATCTCCGATGGTCTTGAGCGCGGCGTGGTCAATACCGGTAGGTGTCTCGATCTAGGAGCCGGAACTGGGCTCGGCACGGAGGTCCTCAGTGAACACTTTCGCGAGGTCGTGTCGGCAGATCTCTCCCTTGCGATGCTCGCCAACTCGGTGATAGACGTCAATCGCGTGCAGGCCGACGGCGCGACCCTACCGTTTCGTGATGATGCCTTCGACTGCGTCGCGCTCGTCAACATGATGCTCTTTCCAGAGGAGGTCGACCGTATCCTCGCGCCGGCCGGCGCCGTCTTGTGGGTGAGTTCGCGCGGCGACCAGACCCCGATCTACCTGTCCGATGTCGCGGTCGGCGAGGCATTGCCGGGGTCTTGGCACGGTGTTGCATCCGCGGCGGGTAGCGGGAGCTGGTGTGTGCTGCGCAGAGACCGCGATGTCAGTCGCCCAGACCCCTCCCGGCGCCTGTGAAGGTCAACGCTCCGATGATCGTCACCAACACGTAGGCGATCATGCGAGCACGAGACCGAGAGCCCATATCGTCGGCGATGAGGCTGAACGATGAATAGGAGGTCAACGTTCCCAGAGCACCGAACGCAACCGGTTCGACCCAACGCCCCGCACGTGTAGCAACGAGTCCGATCGTGAACGATCCGGCGAGATTGATGACCAACAAGGCTGCCCAACCAGGCCAGTGGCGCATGATGATGAACCGACACGACGCCCCAAGGGCGCCAAACACACCGATGTAGACAGCGGTCATCGCATCAGGCCCGCCCGTCTTATCGACTCGATCACGATCACACCGCCAAACGCAGAGGCCGTGCCGTAGAACAGCGCCTCAGCGAACATTTCGCGACGCACCAGCTCACTCAACTCAAAAGCGAGTGTCGATACGGATGTGACACCGCCGCAGAATCCGACCGCTAGCCCGGTCCGCCAATGAGGGTCGGTCATGCGGGGAACGAGCGCAACCAATAGCGCGGTCCCGATGAGGTTGATGACCAAAGTGCGGATCGGGAACGATGAGAACCCAGCGTCTACGAGTACAACCCATCGGACGAGCGCCCCGACGATGCCTCCGAGAGCAACATGACGAACCATCGCAGCGACATTAGGCGCAGTGCGAGAGCGGGCGACGGTTGGGCCGAACAATCGCTTCGTCGGTGCACACTTTGTGGCCCGGAGAGTCGATACTTGACGCGTGGATCTAAGCGCCGCGAGAGACGAGTACGAATCAAAGGGCCTGAGCGAGGGCGACGTCGACCCTGAGCCGATGGCACAACTGAGCCGTTGGTTCGAGGAGGTTTCTGCCGCGGAGTACTTCGAGCCTGAGGCGATGATCGTGGCGACCGTCGACGATGAAGGCAATCCACAAGTCCGCACCGTGCTGTGTCGTGGGGTCGCCCTCGATGGTGTTCGGTTCTTCACGAACTACGAAAGCGCCAAAGGCTCCGAACTTCGGAAGCGCCCATCGGCCAGCCTGTTGTTCACATGGGTTGAATTGCGACGTCAGGTCCGCGTGGAGGGGATGGCGGAGCTATTGACCACAGCCGAGAACGATGCCTACTTCGCATCGCGGCCGAGAGGATCGCAACTCGGAGCGTGGGCTTCGCGCCAGAGCGAGGTCGTCGAGTCGCGCGCGGCGCTCGAGACCGCGTTCGAAGAGGTCGCGCAGCGGTTCGAGGGGCTCGAAGTGCCGCGTCCAGACCATTGGGGAGGGTTTCTCGTGCGTCCCTCGCGCGTCGAGTTCTGGCAGGGCCGGGAGAACCGGATGCATGATCGTCTGCGTTACGAGCGCAACGGTGAGCGCTGGATCATCGAACGTCTTGCGCCTTAACGACCTCGACAAGCGCGGCGATGACCTGATCGACTTGGGTGGCCCGACCGATCCCGTCACAGTCCGACCAGCCCTGCTCCGCGCGGTTCCAACGGAGGCCAGGGCCGAGCTCAATCTGAACGCCGGCGTTGATTGGACGGTTGACCGGATTCTGTTCGTGTAGACCGCGCAGCCCAGCGGGGATCTGGGCCATCTCGTCGACGATCGAGAATTCGTCGCCGAGGTGGATGCGTAATGCCGAGCCCACCGATGCCGCTAGGGAGCGGTTGTGACCACCCAGAAGTACGGTTCGGAGCTGATCGTGCCGGCCATATCCATGCACGGTGACGATTGTGTCGACATGATCCATGAACGCCCTGAAGGTCTCCGACTCGTCGGGTTTCACCTCGGTCGACGGGAGATGCAGGTCGGGGTCGTCGGGCAGAAGAATGCCGTAGTACGAAGCGCCTGCTGTAGCAGCCGCCTCCCGAGCAATCACGTCGGTCGCACGTTCCAGCATTCCGCCGTGATAAGCGCAGATCCCGAAGGACGAACGAAGCGTGCTCTCCTCGCGGACGTCATCACGCGCCAAGATTGCAGCCAAGCTCATTATGCGACTTTAGGGCATGAGGGCGTGGCCGCCGAAATGAGACCGCCTGGCTGAAGTGCTCAGGAGTCGACCGAAACTGGGGCCTGTGAGGTGTTGTGGCGTAGACGTTTCGCTAGTCCATGGAGCGCCCATGCCAACAAGGCGACTCCTGCCATTTCGAGGATTACGCCCCAACGCAGCGGATCGGTGAACCAGTGTCCGACTCGTTGAGGGATAGACGCGATGAGTCGAATCGTGGGCAGGGTGATCAGCTCGCCCTGATAACCGAGGATCTCGATTCCCGCGACGAGAGTTGCAAACGCCCGGGAGTACCAGCGAAACCGCACGGGATCGATTACCGGTCGCATTCCCCAAAGGACCATGCCGACGATGGTTAGTACAAGGACGAGACCAATGTGTGTCGCACTGACGTCTGTGACCCAAGCGCTGAGATGGGCTTGGAACTCGTCGAGGCGAGCCTGTGCAGGGTTGATAGTTACTCCTACAGGGTCACGAAACACTTGAATCTCGTACCATCCGTACGCGAGGAGGTAAACACCAGCGAACATCAGCATTCCGCCCGAGATTCGGTTTATGTAGGGCAGCACTGAACGCATCTTGCGGGCCACCGAATCGCGTGCCATCGATATCGATAGCGTAAGAAACAGCACAACACTGCCCATACCGAGGGCGTAGGCCAGGAACTGGCCGACACCTTCGACGAACCCTTGGTCGGTGAACGAAGTGGTGATCGCGGACAGAAACAGCGGTGCGGTGCAGCCGAATGAGACGATCGCGAAGCTGATGCCGAACACGAATACCGAGCCGAGGTTGCGGCTGCGTCCGCCTTTGTCCAGGCGGGGAAGGTTCAGTCTTGGCTCGTAGCCAGCGAGCATGGCAACGCCGAGCGGGAGGAGAAGGATCCCGGTGCCGAGCGTGACCCAGGGAAGCCGTTGCTCGATCGCCCCTGTCGTGATGATGTTACGGGTCACGATGCCGATCAGTCCGAAGACCAACACGAAGCTTGCGGTGATGATCAGCCCGACGGTTAGGCCTCGCAGGGTCGAGTTCACACCATCGCCGTCGGCCGTGTCGTCGCTAATGAAGTATGCGAGGTATGTCGGCAACATCGCGAAGCCGCAAGGATTGAACGCTGCGACCAGGCCTAGTGAGAACGGGTAGGCGAGCTCGATGTCGATCATGACCGGTACAACTCGTCGATCTTTTCGTTGAGCTGGTCAGCGGTGAGTGTGCCGGCGTGACTATCGACGAGTTCACCCGCAGGATCTAAAAATAGCGTTGTGGGCATGGCCAGCCCTTCAATTTCACGGAAGAAGAATCCGTCCGGGTCGCGTCCAAGCAGGTAGGTAACACCGGTGCGATCGGCGAGCTCATCGGCCGCCTCCTCTCGATCCGACGTGTTCAAGCCGACGAATGTGATCTCCTCGCCGACGACCTGGTGGACCTCCTCGAAGTCGGGCATCTCAGCGATGCACGCCTGACAGGTGGAAGACCAGAAATTCACGATCGTCGGCTTGCCTCTTAGTGCCGCCAGGCTTGTCGTCGCGCCATCGAAGGTCTCGAACTCGGTGGTAATGAACGCTGGCGTCGTCTCGTCGATGGGAGGGACCTCGACGGGATCGCCAAGCTTGATAACCCGGCCGTCAGCGCTGGGGCCCTCATCGCCCCCATCATCATCGCTCAGGATCATGAACAAGGCGCCGACGGCGACGATCAGCGCAATGGCAGAGGCCATTAGACCGAGCGTCAATATCGATCTGCGTTTTGTGTTCAACCTGTTACTTTCAGCTGCCGCTACACACAAAGTCTACGGATGATCGAACCCAGCCCGTGGTCGCGGCATTCCCAACCCTTGCCGGGGTCGGTGCGAGGTGGCACCCA
>JADFOM010000274.1 GCA_022562835.1 Acidobacteriota bacterium
ACGAGGGCAAATACGTGTCGATGCCTCCAAGAAACGTGGTCCCCAAACCCGTTCAAAAGCCCCACCCACCTCTGTGGGTCGCGTGCAGCCGACGCGAGACCATCTTGTTCGCCGCCCAGAATGGAATCGGCGCGCTCAGCTTTGCCTTCATCGATCCTGAAGAGGCTCAGCAATGGGTGCAGGACTACGAGGACACCCTCGCGGCGGAATGTGTCCCGATTGGACAACACGTCAACCCGACAATTGCTTGCGTGACGCCAATGATGTGCCATCCCGACGAACAACGGGCCCTGGAGATGGGACTGGAGGGAGGCAACTTCTTCGGATACTCGCTCGCCCACTACTACGTGTTCGGTGACCATCGACCCGGCGAAACCGACGTTTGGGCCGAGTTCATCGAGAAGCGTGACGAACACGGCTACTCGCCCGAGGTCGCGCTCGCTCAAAAACGCGAAACTCTCGGGGCCAAGATCGCCGCGGGCGAAACTGAAGGACTTCGCGGCGCGGTAGGGACACCGGACCAGCTCCGCGAGTACATTCGTAGATTCGAACAAGCCGGCGTCGACCAGCTCATCTTTGTAATGCAGGCGGGCAAGAACCGCCATGAAGACATCTGCGAATCGATCGAATTGTTCGGTAGGGAGGTACTCCCCGAGTTCGCTGAACGCCAACCAGCGATCGACAAGGCCAACGAGGCGCGTTGGGCTCCACACATCGAGGCGGCGATGGCCCGACGCGATCAACAACCGGCTCCCCCGACGATGCCGTCGGATTACTCGATGACAGCGATCCCAAAACAGATGGTCAACCTCGGCGCGGGAGGCGACATCGGCTTCGAGCAGAAAGACCTCGACGAGCTAGAGCGACGTCAGGCCCTCGGCGAGCGCGAAGAGGACGGCGGCATCCTCGGATGACACCAGATGACGCGCTCAACGAGATCCTCTTAACCGCTGAGGGCCATGCCGACCCATACAGTCGTTACCGTTTCCTTCACGACAACGCACCGGCACACAGAGCACCCGACGGAACATTGTTCCTGAGCGGTTTCGCCGACTGCCACGAGGTTCTGCGCCACGAATCCTTCGGCAAAGCCGAGGGCTTTCTGCAACGGAGCGACCGCACGTCAGCAGATTCATCGATAACTCTCGAAGACCCGAACGCCCGCACCATGCTGGACCTCAACCCACCCGACCACACCCGTATTCGTGGCCTGGTCTCAAGAGCGTTTACCCCGCGGCGTATGAAGAACCTCACCCCCCACATCGAGGCCCTCGCCGAGGAATGTTTCGACACGATTGCCGAAATGGGTGAAGTTGATCTGCTCGAAGCCGTGGGATTTCCATTGCCGGTCGCTGTAATCGGCGATCTGGTCGGCGTACCGCGTGCTGATTGGGCTAAGTTTCGCTCCCTGGTTACGAGCTCCGCGATGTCAATCGAGCCGACTGCCACGCCTGAAGAGTTAGAGACGGCGAGTGAGTCCGCCGCCGAAATTTACCTCTACTTCCTAGATCTCGTCGCCAAGAAGCGAGCGGACCCAGCCGACGACCTGCTATCCGCGATGCTGATGGAATCAGACGGCGACCAAGACAGCTTGTCGGAATCCGAAGCGATCATCAACGCAATGCTGATGTTCGCGGCTGGCTTCGAAACCACCACGAACCTCATCGGCAATGGCATGGCGGCACTGCTCGTGCAGCCCGATGCTGTCGCCGAGCTACGGGAGCAGCCTGATCTAGTCGGTTCAGCAGTTGAAGAAATGTTGCGATTCGACAGTCCCGTGCAGCTAGACGCGAGATCTGTGTTGGTACCAGCGCAGATCGCCGGAGTGGACCTCGATGTCGGAGCCAACGTCGTCACTCTGCTGGGCGCAGCGAACCGCGACCCGACACAATTCACCGAGCCCGAGCGATTCGATATTCACCGAGATGAAGGCCCTCCGATGAGCTTCGGCTCTGGCATCCACTACTGCCTAGGAGCCAACCTTGCAAGGGTCGAGGGTCGAACGGTCGTGGCCGGTCTCCTGCGAAGATTCTCCTCCATCGAACTCTCAGGACCTCTCGTCAATCGCCAGCGATTGACCCTGCGGGGTTATGAAGCGGTGCCCATCAAGGTGACGGTCAACTCATAACCATCAATACATGGCGTGGCGTCGTCTTTGGTTGTTGTTGTTGTGTAAGGTCCCACGAAGCGATCAAGGACACCGCAGATGAGACAGGTTCCAGGCCCCGATATGGCGTTTCTCTATGGTGAGACGCCCGAATGGCACATGCACGTGTCCGCGATCATCGTCGTCGACCCGACCGACGTCGAGGAATTCGGATTCGACGAGATTCGTGAACGTCTGCGCCGTCGCATCCACCGAATTCCGCAATTCCGTTGGAAGCTGACCGAACTCCCCTTCGGGCTCGACCGTCCATTCTTCTCCGATGATCCGAACTTTGATATCGACAACCACCTGAAACGGGTTGGTCTACCCCAGCCAGGTGACCGCACCGCGCTCGGCAACCTCGTCGGCGATCTCGTCTCGTTCAAATTGGATCGCAGCCGACCACTCTGGGAAATGTGGATCATCGAGGGCCTCGAGGATGGCAAGGTCGCCGTGTTGACAAAGATCCACCACGCGATCATCGACGGCGCATCCGGAACCGACCTCGCGGAAATCATCCTCGACCTCGAGGCTAAACCGGAACCCGACCCGGAGCCCGACCCCTATGTACCCGAACCCGAACCAAGCTCAACGGACATCGCCGAGGTAGTCGCGCGAAACCTCATCACCGCTCCGATCCGGCTAGCTCAACTCGGCCTTCAACTCATCGACCAAGGACAGGAGTTCGCCCGACGGGGACTTGGTGAAGACTCGCCACCCGTGCCGTTCCAAGCACCACGCGTGTCGTTCAACGGCCAACTTTCACCCCAGCGACGCTTCTGCTCCTCGAGCGTGTCACTCGCTGACGCGAAGGCGGTAAAGGAGGCCTATGGCGTGAAGCTCAACGATGTCGTTCTCGCTATCGTCGGCGGGGCGCTGCGTGAGTATCTGATCGGCCAAGACGAACTCCCCGACAAACCGCTCATCGCGCAAGTGCCCGTCTCGTTGCGCAACGATGACAACAAGGACCAGATCGGCACCCTTGTCGCTGCGATGTTCACATCGATGGAGACCCATGAGCCGGACGTAGCCTTGCGCCTGCGCAGTATCGCGGACGGCACGAAATCGGCGAAGGCCATGCGCAAGGCAATGAGCGCGAAACGCATCATGAGCCTCACCGACACAACACCGCCAGCTTTAATTTCGCTCGCAGCGCGCATGTGGACTGTAAACCAGCTCGACGCTCGCACGCCGCCTGTCTTCAACTTGATTGTCTCCAACGTCCCCGGGCCACCGTTCGATCTGTTCATGGCCGGTGCGAAGGTCGAAGCGATGTACCCGATGGGACCACTGCTTTACGGTGGCGGGCTCAATGTCACGGTGCTGAGCAGCGCAGATCGCCTCAATTTCGGGCTGCTGACATGTCGGTCTCGAGTCGATGACCCATGGATCATCGCCGACGCGATGCCTGGTGCCCTCGCTGAGTTGGTAGCGTCCATCGACGCCTGACGTGTCTCCGGTTAGGCTCACTTTTCGGGGATCCGGGCCGACGCGCGCTGTGTGAGACGGTGCTGGCCACGCTAAGTTTTGCCATTCGTGCATGGGCCAACAGGGTAAGGACGAACACCTTTCATGAAGATCCGATTGCTGCTCGTTTGCAGTTTCTTGATGTTGTTGGCCTCGGCAGGTCTGGGGATCTCGCCCGCAGGCGCAGCGTTCTCGCCAGCTGCCCAGTCATCCTGGGATCGGCGACTCCCTCGCTGGAATCGCTCCACGCCGCATCCCAGGAGCTCGGCGGTGATTGCGGCCTCTTCCGCCACCGGCGGCACCGGCCCGCGGCGGCGATCCGCCTCGTCCT
>JADFOM010000275.1 GCA_022562835.1 Acidobacteriota bacterium
GCGAGAGTTGGATGTCACGCCCCGGCACTCCAGCAGGGAGACCTGGCAAGCCTTCGTCACCCGCCGATCGCCGTCGGCGCCCGTCGTGGAGGCCGGTCGATGACCCGAGTGGTCATCGACACCGATCCGCATATCACCGATCGGCTTGTCAGCGCAGCGCTCGAGCTCGTCGAGATGACGGCGTCGGTGCACATCGACAAACAAATCCCTGCCGGCGCGGGACTCGGTGGAGGCTCGGCGGACGCCGCGGCGGTGTTGCGCTGGGCCGGCTGGAGTGATCTCGAAGGCGCTGCGGCGCTCGGAGCCGACGTGGCGTTTTGTCTCGTGGGAGGTCGCGCTCGCGTGTCGGGGATTGGCGAGGTAGTCGAGCCGACGCAGTTCGAACATCAAACGTATTCGTTGTTGACTCCTCACCTACATTGCTCAACGCCGCAAATTTACGCTGCGTGGGACGACCTCGGTGGTCCTGTTGGTGAGAACGGCAACGACCTGGAGCCCGCGGCGCTGGCGGTGGTGCCAGAGCTTGCCGCGGTACGTGATCGCCTCGGCGACCTCACTGGGCTCACACCTCGATTGGCGGGCAGCGGCAGCACCTGGTTCGTCGAAGGCGCATTCGAGGGGCCAGAGATTCGAGTAGTCGAAACGGTAGAAGCTGTCTCCTAGTTTCGGACCTGTCAGCCTGGTTCGGTCGTGTGGACCACGAGTACGGGTGTATGTGAGCGAGCGATGACATCGGATGCGACGCTGCCCAAGGTAAGCCTGTCCATGCCGGAGCGGGCGTGAGAACTCAACGCCAGCAAGCCACGCGGGCCGGCCAGCTCGATCAGGGCGTCGGCGATTTCATGGCGATCCTCGACCCTGGCCGTGCGCCAATTCGCGTCGGGTGGAGGTTGACTCTCCCCGGCTGTGAATACACGCGCCATGGCCACCGGTACACCGATGAGTCCGGCTAATCCCGCTGCCATCATGGTTACATCGGTGTGCGAACTCGCCGGGTCGACGGCCGCAACCACACAGTCGAGGTCAAGTCCGCGTTGGTCATCGTTGGGGCCGATGACTAGTACGGGGCAGTCGAGCTCGCCTATCAGGTATTCAGTAGCGGAGCCGACGTAGCGATCCCCTTCGTACACGGTGCCTTTCGACGATGCGACGCAGGCAACGATGGGACCGAGGCGGAAAAGGTCGGCCAGGTCATCGTCGTCGTGTACCTCAGCGACGATATCTAGGTCGTGTTTCTGGGCCAGTTCCGAGGCGAGTGCAGACAGACGCTCAATCGATGACCCAGCATCTTCGTCGGTCATCCGGTGGCTTAGAACGAGCTGTGACCCGGTCAGAGACGACAGGTCAATCGCTGCCGCCAAGGCACGGTCAGAGCGGTTGTGCGGGCCGGCGATGGCTGCGACAACTCTTTGATGGGGTGGCTGTTGCTCAGTCATTCTCTGTAACTCGGCGATCCCTCAACGCCCGATGTGCAAAGTGTTAGAGGATCGAGCCGTGCGTTCATTGAGGCTCCGTCGAAGTTGCAGTCATATCGGGGACAACTGCCGCGGGACATGACAGGTGATGTATGACCCAGTTGGTCGTCGATCCAAGGACCGTTCCCAACGCGCCGCGGTGACCGCTCGCTCCGACCACAATGAGGTCGGCGTCGGCGGCCTGGTCGGCTAGCACGCCGCCAGGATGACCTGTTTCGAACACTTTCGTGAAGCGATTCGGCTCCCCGAGTTCGCCTTCGACCTCCGATATTGCGGTGTTGAATTGCGTCTCGGATGCCTCGGAGAGGAGTTGGTAGGTATCGGCTCCGAGTCCGGGGAGCCCGGCCCCTGCGGGCTCCCAAGCGTGAACTGCGACGAGTTCACAGTCCAGTGGCGCGAATGCGTGGATCCAACGAAGTGCAGCCTTGGAGTTGTCTGAACCGTCGACGCCTATGACCACACGTCGTAGAGCTGAGCTGGGGCTGTTGGGCGGCACGATGATCGTCGGCCGTGGTGAGTGGATCGAAAGTTGATGGCTTACCGATCCGAGCATCAGTCTGCCGAAACCGCCACGGCCGCGCGAGCCGACAATCGCTAGTTCGGCATCGTCGAGGCTGGAGAGAAGCACCTCGGCAGCCGAGCCGGCAAGCGTCAGGGTGGTGATCTCGATGCCGCTTGTGTCCAAGAGGCTCTGTGTTGCTTCCTCTATCTCCGTGGCGATCTGGTCCTGGGTTTCGATGCTCGAGGCTGGAATTGCCCCACCTGGAAGCGGAAGGTCGCCGAAATACGAAAACTGCCAGGCCGCGACGACACGAAGGTTGGCGTTGTGGGCGGTAGCGATTGCCGCCGCCCATTCAAGCGCCACTCTGGCGTGATCAGAACCGTCGAAACCGACGACCCAGGTGGGACGGCTCGTGGTTTTCGGACTCTCAGCTGATTGTGTCGGCATTTGTAGATTATGCCTGGTCTGGGTGTCGCCGACACAGAGCATAAGGTCACTCGGCCCATCGCCTGGACTTGATCCTAGCGAGTGCCGCGTTGGCGCTGTTTTGTAGGGTCGACCGTGCTTGGATGCGGGGTCGGGTGTCCTATTTGCCGCGTTGGCGCTGGGCGCGCGTGCGCTTGAGCATTTTGCGATGCTTTTTCTTGCGCATCCGCTTACGGCGTTTCTTAATCAGCGATCCCATGTCGTGACGAACGTTAGCGGCGGCGGAGGCGAAAGCGGTGTGCTGTCCGACACAATGTTTCCGGTGGCGTAAATCGTGGGGTATGTGTCGTTGACGCCATCAAGCCAACGTGTGCACAGTGGACCCATGACCCGCCGCATAGTGATCGTGCTCTTTGACGGCTTTCAGCCACTCGATGTCGTCGGGCCTCACGAGGTGTTTTCGATCGCCAACGAGGTTCTAGAACGCGACGGCTCTCGGGCTGCCCGCTACCTGGTCGAACGAGTAGCGGCTCAAGCGGGGTCATGCCGCTCCGAGTCCGGCCTCGTGATCGAGGCGGAAGCTGAGCTGCCGGTTGAGGGCCGGATCGACACGATCGTGGTGCCCGGCGGCGAAGGGTCGCGCAACTCATCTGTGCAAGAGGAGCTCGGTGCCTGGTTGGCCGAGGCTGCCAACAGAGCTGACCGAATCGCGACGGTGTGCTCGGGTGCATTCATCGCCGCACGAGCGGGGCTATGTGATGGCCGGAGGGTGACAACACATTGGAGGACAGCTGCTCGTCTCGCCCGCGAGTTCCCCGAGGTTGAGGTGGACCCCGATCCGATCTACATCCGCGATGGAAAGCTCTGGACGTCGGCTGGTATCAGCGCCGGGATCGATCTATGTCTTGCGCTCGTCGAACAAGACCACGGTCCGGAGGTCGCGCAATGGGTAGCTCGTGTGCTGGTCGTACCCTTGCGACGGTTCGGTGGACAGTCACAGTTTGCCGCGCCCGTTTGGTCAGCGCCCGCTGCATCGGACCCGATTCGAGCAGCGTGCACGATGGTGCAGGAAAACCCCGCGGGAGACCACGTGGTGACCGAACTCGCCAAGGAGGTGGGGATGTCGCCGAGGCATTTCACGCGGCGGTTCAGCCAGGAGATCGGCGACAGCCCGGCGCGCTATGTGGAGGCGATTCGTGTCGACCATGCCCGCCGTCTGTTGGAACTCGAATCCGTCGGCCTCGACGAGGTGGCACGGCGGTGTGGGTTCGGCTCGGCCGAAACCCTGCGCCGCAGCTTCCATCGAAAGCTGAGAGTCTCGCCAAACGCGTATCGCCGTCAAAACGTGTTCGCTCGAAACTGAGAATACTGAGAGGAAACATCATGCAGATCGCCGTTCCACTGTTCGACGAGGTGACCGCGCTCGACGCCATCGGCCCCTACGAGGTACTTCAGCGGCTACCAAACGCGACCGTTGTGTTTGTTGGTCACGAGGTCGGCGAGGTGCGCAGTGATAACGGGTTCCTGGGCCTGAGCATC
>JADFOM010000016.1 GCA_022562835.1 Acidobacteriota bacterium
ACTGCGCGACCATGTGCATGACGAGTTAATCGGACGACTACCGCTCAAGAGACTGCCGCTGAATCCGCGATCCAGACTGGTTCTCGAAACCGAACACTACTTCGGCTACGAAGTCGTCTACTGCCCGCCGGTAGGCACGTCCGGCCTGTCGCTCGTCCTTGTTGTTGCGCCGACGATTCGATAGCCAGGTTCCGAGCATCATCAGTGGACTCATCAGCGCGAACAGGGCCATGCGTGGCGTGAACATCAACGCCATGGCCAACCCCATTGCTAATGGCATCACTAGGCGAAAGAGGTTGAGGGGTGTCATGGCCCCTATGGCGGCGGGTGGGGGCGGCGGCGTTGGTGGCGCATCAGGATCGCGCAGCATGGTGCGTGGTGGCCGGTTGAATGAGACCGTACCTAGGGGGCCAGAGAGCATGGTTTCTCCGGTTCGGCCCGGGCGTCGAGCGGGTCGTGCGCGCAGAATTGTCGTGCCGAGCCGAACCTGTGACCGGGAAAGGCGGATCGCGGCGCTGGACACAAAACGGCCGTCGAGCTCGGTGCCATTGCACGAGTCGAGATCTGTCACGACGATACGGTTCTCAGCGTCGACGACGAGCTCGCAATGCTGGCGCGAGACGGTCGGCGAGTTCAGCGCTACATCGCCGTTTCGGCCAATCACCGAGCTGCCGGCGCGCAACGGCCAGACGCGGCCGCTATCCACGCCACAAATTGCGACGAGCTCAAGGTCATGCGTGGTGTCGGGACCGCTGGCGCTGATCTCGCTGCCGTGGCGGATCCAGAGACCCGCATCCTCGGACGGATGTATCAGTAGACCGTCGACATAACAGTGCTCGATCCCCAGCTCAGTACTGATCGTCTCGATGGTCGGCTGAGGCCCGGCGTTCAGGTCGAGAGTGACCTCGTGGTGGTCGTCGCCATCGCTGAGTGTGATTCGCATGTCCCACAGAGTAGGAACAGAAAACATGTATTGACAAGCAAATATATGGAGATAACATGAAATAGATTGAATTCCTCTAAGTGAACAATTGCTCTGAGGGTTCTGAAACACACACATCAACACCCAAGGAGAAGAAAATGGCTGGCATGACGGGCGTCGTTTCAATCACCGACGTCACACAACAAGCAATCGCCGATCTCGGCGGACCGGTCCGCGAGGCGATCGTCGAAGCCCTCGGTGCTGTGGCAGACCACGGCACCTACATCGCTACCGACACGGGCTGGCACGGCGGGTCGAGTCAGATCTGGCACGACGACTTCGCGCAGCGTGCCGCCACGTTGATCTCGACGACGAGTGCCGAACTGGATGAGCTCGTCACTTGGGCCACGCGTAGCTTCGAAGACATCACCGGCGCGGGTGGAGGCCTCGGCGCCTAGGGGAAACACGCCGAGCAAGCCACCGCGCAAGCACTACCGTGTAGTGGTGGATTCCCCGCTCAAAATAGGTGTCGGGCTGCTTGGCTGCGGCATCGTCGGCAGTTCGGTTGTTCGTCTCCTCGACGACCGACGAGACGAGATCATAAAACGCACCGGTCTCGACTTGGAGATCGTGTCGATCGGCGTGCGCAGCGTTGCCCGCGACCGCCACCTCGACATCGACCCATCGATCCTCACCAGTGACGCTCAATCGGTCATCGACAATTCGGCGGTCGACGTCATCGTCGAGGTGATCGGTGGAATCGAACCGGCGCGATGCCTGGTCCTCGACGCCCTTGCTGCTGGCAAGCCTGTCGTCACGGCGAACAAGGAGCTGGTCGCGAATCACGGTGCGGAATTGTTCGCAGCCGCCGATGCAGCGGGCGTTGATCTTCTCTTTGAGGCCGCGGTGGCCGGGGGCATCCCTTTGATGCGGCCTATGCGTAAATCCTTGATCGGCGAATCGGTCACTCGGGTTATGGGCATCGTCAACGGAACTACCAACTACATATTGACCAAAATGTCCCTCGAAGGTGCCGGATACGCGGATGCGCTGAGCGAGGCCCAGCGGCTTGGCTACGCAGAACGCGATCCAACAGCAGACGTTGAGGGGTTTGACGCAGGCGCCAAGGCCGCGATCTTGGCCACCACCGCTTTCGGGGCACACGTGGTCGCCGGTGACGTGTACCACGAGGGCATCTCGACGATCACGCGAGTCGATATCGACTTCGCCGACAGACTCGGATACGTCATCAAGTTGCTCGCCATCGCCGAGCGGGTGTCTTCGAGCGATGAGAATTCCACCGTCGAGGTCGCGGTGCGGGTGCACCCAACGATGGTTCCTAAGGACCATCCCCTCGCCAGCGTCAACGATAGTTTCAACGCTGTCTTCATAGAGGGCGAGGCCGTTGGCGAGCTCATGTTTTATGGGCGGGGCGCAGGCGGGATGGTCACAGCGTCTGCTGTGCTGGGCGACCTGATCGATGCTGCGTCACATCGCGCAGCCGGGGTCGCGGGCACACCTCTGGGGGATCTGCCACGTGCGCTCGTTCGACCGATCGACGACATTGCTTCGGCTTTCTACATCCACCTCGAGGTCATTGACAGACCCGGAGTGCTGGCGACGGTGGCATCCATCTTCGGTGACCATGGCGTCTCGATCCGTTCGATGGAACAGGAGGGGCTCGGCGACCAGGCCCGCATTGTCTTCATCACCCACGCCGGTCTCGAGCGAGACGTCCAGTCGACGCTTTCAATGTTGAGGGATCTCGACTCTGTGCGCAGCGTCCTAAGCGTGTTGCGGGTCATCGGCGACGACGAGGTCTGAAATGCGTTACATCAGCACGCGTGGCCAAGCGCCGGCACTCGGGTTTGGTGAGGTACTACTCGAGGGCCTCGCGACCGACGGAGGTCTCTATCTACCCGAGCGCTGGCCGTCGCTGCCCAGCCCATTGCCGCACGGCGAGTATCACGAGGTGGCCACCGAGGTGATGTGGCCGTTCGTTGAATCCGAAATGCCTCGCGATGAGTTCGCTGCGTTGGTCAAAGACGCCTACTGCCACTTCGATGATCCGGCGGTGGCACCTCTGCGCCGTCTCGATGACAAAACTTGGCTCTGCGAACTCTTTCACGGACCGACCTTCGCCTTCAAGGACATCGCGTTGCAGCTCGTCGGACGTCTGTTCGACCGGCAACTCGCCGGCACCGGTCGACGGGCCGTAATCGTCGGCGCAACCTCGGGCGATACCGGATCGGCCGCGATTGAGGCTTGCCGACAGTGTGATGCGCTGGACATCGTCATGTTGCATCCCGCCGGCCGAGTATCGGAAACTCAGCGTCGACAGATGACAACCGTGGATTCGCCCAACGTGCACAACATCGCGATCGACGGCACTTTCGATGACTGTCAGAGACTGGTGAAGGATCTCTTCGCGGACGAGTCGCTTCGCCGCGAGGTTGGTCTCGCTGCAGTCAACTCCATCAACTGGGCCCGCATCATGGCCCAGATCGTCTACTACGTAACCGCATCCTCTGCGTTTGAAGATCCGACAACATTTGTGGTTCCGACCGGCAACTTCGGCAACGTATTCGCCGGCCATGCGGCGAGGCGAATGGGAGCGCCGATCAAGAATTTGATCGTCGCTTCTAATGAGAACGACATCCTGCCCCGATTCTTCTCGAGCGGATCGATGGAGTCGACCGCGGTCATCGCGACACATTCTCCCAGCATGGATATCCAGGTCTCGAGCAACTTCGAGCGACTCATGTTCGAGTCGGTCGGCCGAGACGCTTCGCTCGTTGCCGATCTGATGGCTACCTTCGCAGAGACCGGCACGTTCTCGGTGCCAGATGATGTACACCGGCAGTTTGGTGACGGTTGGGCCGCGGAGCGAGTCGACGATGAGGAGACCCTTGGAACCATCGCCGCGGTCGAAGCTGAGCATGGCATCGTGATCGACCCGCACACAGCGGTCGCGGTCGCAGCCTCTCGACGTCGGTCAGGACCGGGACCCTACGTCGTGCTCGCAACGGCCCATCCGGCCAAGTTCTCAGATGCGGTAAAGTCCGCGATCGGTGTCGCTCCACAGATGCCACCCACGCTCGCTCGCCTAGCGGAAATGGACGAGCACGTGCGCAACGCACCCGCGGACGTCGATGTCATCGCCACATTCGTGCGCGATATTGCCGATCGCGCGGCAGGACGTTCGGTCGATGCCGACTACCGTGAGAGATCGTGAAATACGTCGTCTGCATCCCCGACGGGTGCGCTGATGAACCGCTGGAAGAGCTCGCTGGAGCAACGCCTCTCCAAGTGGCGAACACTCCGACGCTCGACAGGCTCGCCTCGGTTGGGACCTTGCTGCGCGCCAGAGTGATCCCCGAAGGACTCCCGCCCGGCTCCGACGTGGGAAACATGTCGATCCTTGGTTACGACCCGGTGTTGTTTCACACCGGCAGAGCACCGATTGAAGCTGCGGCACTCGGACTTGAGGTAAACGGTGACTCGGTAGCGTTTCGGTGCAATCTCGTGAAGGTCGTCGACGGTGTCATGATCGACTTCGCGGGTGGACACCCCGACACAGATGTGGCAGCCAAGGTCATCGCAGCGCTCGAGTCGGCTCTTGGGGGTGAGGCATCGTTCCATCCCGGAAAGCAGTACCGCCACATACTCCTCGCACCGTCAGCATGGCTCCATGCCGATTGTGTTCCTCCCCACGACCTCACCGGCGACAAAGTCGTTGCCCCCTGCGGTCCGGCGGCGGCACCCCTCAATGCCTTGATGGAGGCGTCGAGCGAGATCATGGCCGATTTCGATATCGACGCCAACCAGATCTGGTTGTGGGGCCAGGGGCATGCCTCTGAGATGCCGTCATTTCGCGATCAGCACGGCCTCGAGGCCGGAATGGTGAGCGCCGTCGATCTCGTTAGAGGGCTCGGGTGTCTCACCGACATGGACGTCGTCGACGTCGACGGAGCAACCGGTTGGTACGACACGAACTACGAGGGGAAACGCGACGCCGCGCTCAAGGGGCTGTCGGAGGGCGCCGACCTTTTTGTCATCCACGTCGAGGCGACCGACGAAGCCGGACATGCAGGCGACGTTGAAGCGAAGATCGAAGCCCTCGAGAATTGGGATCGTCGGATTCTTCGCGACCTCGTTGACGCGCTCGACGAGATGGGAGATTGGCGTATGGCGATTCTGCCCGATCACGCGACGCCGCTGGCTCTGCGCACACATACTTCGGATCCGGTGCCGTGCCTACTCGTCGATTCGACCCGGGGAGGCGAAGGCGGTGCATACACAGAAGTCGGCGTCGAATCAGCACCGATCATCGATGGCCACGAAATAATCAAGCACCTCATCGGATCTGACTGACCGGTTGTTCCCGGCGGTCGAGATTTGTACGCTGTCTGCGATCGATCCGTTCATCCATCGGTGGATGACGAGAGTTTCGAGGCCGACCATGTCGACCGCTCGTCGAGGATCACCAGCGGGAGGTCCCGGCGTGATGCTGGGATGACAACCCTTTTCTCCAATTCGCCGGCATGGCCGGACAAATCGAGGTGCTCATGAGCGTCCAAAGTGATGAAATGAAGCGGTCCACCCTGCAACGCAAGGATCGTGAGGAGCTGACATCGATCGCCATGGCGCTCGGCGGCAAGCCAAGTTCACGCGCCCGCAAGGCGGAACTCGTCGATCTGATCTTGGAGCTTGCCGATGGGGGTGCGGCGGTGTCAGACGAAGTAGCGGACGATTCAGAACCCGTTGTTGAGCCCGAAGTAGTCGCCGAGGAGTCGGAGGCCGAAGTCGAGCCGTCAACCGACGATCAATCGTCGGGTCCCGCTCCGAGCAACGATGGAACTGCAGGCGATGACGATCCGGGCAAGCCAGACCAGGGCAACCGTCGCCGCCGCCGTCGCGGCAGAGACCGCGAGAAGCAGGGCAGCGATGAGGAATGGGCTGGTGAGCCGACTCTGGTCGAGGGGTTTCTCGACCTTCGCGATGAGGGATACGGGTTCCTTCGCGTGAACGGCTTCATGCCGTCGAGAGAAGACGCCTACGTTTCGGTCAAACAGGTTCGTCAATTCGGCCTGCGTCGGGGCGATCAGATAATCGGCGGTGCTCGGCCGGCCAACCGCAACGAGAAGAACGCTGCGCTACATCAGATCGACAGTGTGAACGGGGCGGAACCCGAGTCGGTCCGCGATCGCCCGGAGTTCGCCGATCTCACTGCGATCTCGCCACATGAGTCGCTGACCCTCGAGCGTCCCGGCGAATCGGATGCGCTCGCTTCACGGGTTATCGATCTCGTCGCTCCGATCGGCAAGGGACAGCGCGGGCTTATCGAAGCCGCCCCGGGTGCGGGCGTTACCACTCTCATCACAGAGATTGCTCGGTCGATCGAAGCCAACAACCCTGAGGTTCATCTCATCGTCCTGACTATCGATGAACGGCCAGAAGAGATCACCGGGCTGCAACAGAGTCTCGCCCGCGGTGAAGTCGCAGCAACAACCTTCGATCGCCCCGCAGATGAACACGTTGCAGCCGCTGAACTCACGATGGAACGTGCGAAGCGAATGGTTGAGTCCGGTCGCGATGTATGTGTAATCGTCGACGGACTTACAAGGCTGACGCGTGCCTATAACCAGCTCGGCCCGGGCTCCGGGCGCGTGGGCTCGGCTGGCATCGACTACGGCGCCACACAGGCCACGAAGCGCTTCTTTGGGGCCGCCCGCAACGTCGAGGACAGCGGGTCCTTGACCATGCTGGCGACCATCGCGGTCGGGACCGGCATCGAGGCAGACCGCGTAATCTTCGAAGAACTTCGGCCCACGGCCAACATGACCTTGCGGCTGGATGCCTCAGCAGCTCGCAAGGGGCTGTTTCCAGCGATCGACGTCGCGGCCTCGTCGACCCGCAACGCTGTCAGCATCGTTGGCGACGACGGCGTAGCAGGTCGCGCTGCACTGCGCGACGAGATTGCAGATGATGACAACGACGTTGTGCTCAAGGCGCTCTTGAACCGTCTAGAGGCCGATAGCACCAACGCGGCGCTGCTGGCCAAGGCGACCAAATGATCCACATCCACCGATGGACCGACGGCGCGCAGGTTGGCGTTCGGGCTCCGACACGAGAGAATCGACCACTATGAAGTCCGACATTCACCCCGACTATCGACTCGTCGTGTTCCAGGACACTTCGGCGGCCTCCAGTTTCGTCACCCGATCGACCATCGAGACGTCCGAGACGATCGAATGGGAAGACGGCAATACGTATCCCTTGGCCAAGGTCGAGATCTCGAGCGCATCTCATCCCTTCTTCACCGGCCAGATGAAAATCGTGGATACCGCCGGTCGCGTCGAACGCTTCGAGCGCCGATACGGCAATCGCCGTCGCAAGAACTCCTGACCCTGCCACAGAGGTCCGCATTGCACGTCGCACGGCTCAAAGGTCTTGCCCGTGCCCATCTCGACACCGCAACGATCGAGGGCGAGATCGTCTCGCTACCCGACGGTGCTGTCACAGTGCTCGACGGGCACATGATGGCTTCTGTCGGCGCTGACCTCGGCACGCTGTATTTGCGAGTGGCATTAGATCGGCCAAAACGCCTCACGGTCTTCGCCGACGACCCGGGGGTGGTCGCGCGACACTGTGCCGGGCTCGCTCTGTCGACCGATGTCCGTGGGCCCGACGGCGAGGCATCGCTGGCCGTACCGCTGCCCGACATCGTCGGTGGCCTCAGCGATGTTGCGTTGGTGGGACTGCTGCGTGACACCGGACTTGATGTCTCGGTCGAACACGGACGAGCGATCGGCACGCTGCACGGTCTGGTCGTCGCGCGCCTCGCACCCGATGGGTCGCTCGAGGTCGGCGTCGGCGAGGTCGACATGGCTGCAGCGACCATGATGAACGGCACCGACGCGGCGGCGCTCGCGCGCGTCGTGGAGCAGGTTCGACTACATCGGGTGTCCGGACGACGTCATCCGATCGGACGGTTATCGTCTGCGCGATGGTTGCGCTCAGCGCTGCGTGAAGACCCGGCCCAGATCGCGCCGGGCGAGTGGCGAGATGTCGAGCCCATCAAACCGTCGAAAGGCGTTCGGGACGAGACACCCGCCTGCGCCTTGATCGATGCAAACCGGTTGGTCGTCTGCACCGCGGTGCTTGACCGCACGCTGATACCCGAAGTACTTGACCAGTGCAGCCGTTTCGACGTCCACTTCGTGAGCATCGCCGTGCCGCCCAACGACGTCCTGTTGGCAACCCGGTTGACGAATGATCTGTTCGCAGTCGAGTCGTCGGTGGTCGAGGTGACCCCACCATGGGTATGAAGGCAGTGGCGGGGTCGACTAGGTCGATGAATCACCGCCGCTAGCATCCCAGGCGTGGAGATCGCTGATCGACTCGAGGCAATCGAGGCAGAACTTGCGGATAGCGAAACGCGCCTCGCCGACCCCGCGGTCGTGTCCGACCCCACTCGTCTCGAGGAACTGGCGCGTCGACACAAAGAACTCAGCGAGTTGTCGTCGGTGGGACGTGCGCTCACCGAGGCCAGTACTGATCTGACCGAGGCTCGAAACCTGGCGACCGACGCCAACGGTGAGGATGCCGCCGAATACGGGGAGATGGCCGACGAACTCGCGAAGCAGGTCGAAGATCTAACGCAACAGTTCCGGTTGTTACTCGTTCCCGCAGATCCCGACGATGACCGCAACGTCATTGTCGAAATTCGTGGTGCCGAAGGCGGCGAGGAAGCCAACCTGTTCGCCCGGGACCTTCGCGACATGTATGTCGCTTACGCCAAACGTGTGGGTTGGTCGGTTGCGCAACTCTCAGGTCAGCTGTCGGACATGGGTGGTTTCACCGAGGTAACGCTGTCACTCAAGGGTGCAGGTGTCTGGGCGCGGCTCAAACACGAGGGTGGACCTCACCGGGTGCAACGTGTTCCAACGACCGAGTCGCAGGGCCGAGTCCACACCTCGAGTGCCACGGTCACGGTGTTGCCCGAGGCCGAGGAGGTCGACATCGTCATCGACGAGAACGATCTCGAGATCAACGTGTACCGATCGTCGGGCCCGGGCGGTCAGTCCGTCAACACAACCGACTCCGCCGTGAGGGTTACACACAAGCCGACCGGTGTAGTGGTCTCAATGCAGGATGAGAAGAGCCAACTTCAGAACAAGGCAAAGGCTCTGCGAGTCCTGCGCGCTCGTCTCTACGCAGCCGAACAGGACCGAAAGCGCGCAGAGCTCTCCGAGTCCAGGCGTGATCAGATCGGCGGGGGAGGACGGTCGGAGAAGATTCGGACCTACAACTACAAGGACAACCGGGTCACCGATCATCGCATCGGTCTCACGCTCTACAAGCTGGACCGTATCGTCGCCGGCGAACTCGATGAGATCACGGACGCGCTTGTGAGTGACGAACGGGAGCGTCAGCTCGGCCTAATCGATCCATGACCGAAGTCGGAGACATGGCGGTGACATGGCGCGTGCTTCATGAAGAGGCGGTGAGCGCGTTGTCGGAGCTGGACTCATCCGCGGTCGACGTTCGCTGGATGATAGAGGAGGCGACTGGTGCAACACCTCAGGAGTTCCCGACACAGCTCGACAAACTCGTGACGGTGCAGGCCAAGGCTCGCTTCGACTCCATGGTGCGTCGTCGGCTCGATGGAGAGCCGATGCAATACGTCCTGGGACGATGGGAGTTCCGTCGGCTCGACCTAGCGGTTGATCCTCGAGTCTTGATCCCGCGTCCAGAGACCGAAGTGGTCGCCGGAATTGCCATCGCGGAATTGAAGGTGCGGGGCGCAGAATCGCCAAAGGCGTTGGATCTCGGAACGGGGTCAGGCGCCATCGCGTTGGCCATCGCGGACGAATGTGTCGAGACGTTCGTGTGGGCGGTTGATGCTTCGGCCGACGCTCTTGTCGTCGCCCGCGCCAACCTTGCAGGTCTGGGCGCTGCCGCGACAAGAGTGCAAATGCTTGAGAGCAACTGGTTCGACGGACTTGATCCATCGCTTCGTGGTGAGTTCGACGTTGTGATCTCGAACCCTCCCTATGTTGCGCGCGACGAGCATCTACCAGCGGTCGTACGTCACTGGGAACCAGAAATGGCGCTCGTCGCTGGTCCGAGTGGGTTTGAGTCGGTGAGCCACATCGTCGAGTCCTCGCTCGAGTGGTTGACTCCAAGGGGGCTGTTGGTCGTCGAGATCGCTCCCGGTCAGGCTGAAAAAGCGCGACGTCTGGCGCAGGCCGTCGGGTTCTCCGACGCCGACGTGCGCGACGATCTCAGCGGCCGTCCTCGCGCTCTGGTCGCAAGGCGATGATGGACCCTGATCTCTGCGACGCCCTTGAGATGGGCGCAGTGGTCGCGATGGCGACTGACACTGTCTACGGGCTTGTTGCCCGGGCCGAGGATCCCCTCGGATACGAGCGACTGTTCAAGCTGAAGGGAAGGGACCGGACAAAACCCATAGCGGTGCTGGTAGGCGATCTCGAACAGGCATTGAATCTGGTGGAGGATCCGCACGGATCGCTTAGAAAGGCGGCGTCACTGTGGCCGGGCCCACTGACCGTGGTTGCACCAAAACGGGCCGATGCTCCCGGGCATCTCGGCGACGAACGCGGCACCATCGGGGTGCGTTGTCCGGCTGACGAAGAGCTGGTCTTGCTGATCGAACGCTGTGGTCCGCTGGCGGCGTCCAGCGCGAACCGAGCCGGTCAAACGACGTTGACCGATGCCGAAGCGGTACGACGGGAGTTCGGCCACTCCCTAGCCGTCGTTGCGGACGGCGGCGACTCCGAGCAGCGCGCCTCGACCGTGGTCGATGTGTCCGTGCGGCCTTGGTTGTTGTTGCGCGAGGGCCCGGTCACACCCGCACAGCTCAGAGTTCTGCTCGACTAGGGCCTAGGCCGCTCGCACGTCCGGCTACCTCAAGTGGGAGTTTCCTGATGCGGCGAATAGATCGCGGTGTGGACGACGTCGGCGACGCGCCGTGAACCTTCGGTCAGTGCGCAGTCAACAACAACGAATCGGTGGCCCCTACGCTCGTACTCATCGCGGACGCGCCCACACGTGAGAATGAGCTGCTCGTCGTGCACAAGCCCATGCATCGTGATGTCGCTCGATACGTGAATCCAGGGGCCTAGGGCGACATTTGACGAGAGAAGTGAGTTGGCGAGCTCTGCGAACCAACCCGGTTGAGCAACCCTCTCCCGAGTGAATACCGATGCCGGTGCGCCAATCGTTTCGAGGTAGTCGACCGATTGCGCGCCGTGAAATTGTTCGGCCCAGGGCGCGAGCGTCGTACCGGTAGAGAGCGAGTTGGGTGAGGCGATTGGAAGTGTCTTGGGCAATTCGGGAGCCGCCTCCATGTCGATTTGGTGAGGCGTGGCCTGGGATCGTGCGCTGGCTAGCCCGGAGACCTTGAGCTCACCATTGGAGTCCGCGAGGGCCAATACCATTTCGTCGTCGGACGCTTCTTGGTCAGATGATGCGCTAATCGTCACCCGATCGCCGTGGTAGACCGGCATAGAGAACCTGGCGGAGATGGATCCTTCCGATAACCAGTCGAGGCCCCATTTGGTCACCGGTGGGTGCGCCATATAAGCCAGCAGCACAACTCCGGGCACCAGTCCACCATCAAAACCGTACGAGCGCGCCACGGTGTCGTCGTGCATGCGGTTTCGCGATTTGGTCGCTGTGTTGTAGGCCTTCAGCGAGAAGCCAAGCCTTGGTGTCATCGCTTTGTCCATCGCCGCCACAATGCCATCCTCGAGGCGGCTGGTGTCCGCCCTACTTTGGGCCACCGCCGGTGCCGGGCCAACGCGATCCGCCGATCACGTCGGCGTGGGGCCAGAACGCGTCGGGATCGAGGATTCCAGCCTTGGTGATGTCACGGGCCTTCGGCTGATGGGTCACGAGCTGTGCAGAAAGCTGCTCTTCGAGCGGGAGGTAACGCGCAATGGGATCCCAAGGGCTGTCGAGAAGGCGGAGCTGCCCATCGAGTTCCTCGATGTGGCGCTGTTCGAACGTGGTAGCGACGTCGACGACGTGCGGCGGGAAGTCGTATTCCTTTTCGACTGAGCCCACCGCTCGGGAATACTTTGTCCACCATTCGTGCTCGGTGAAGTCGCCGACGATTGGTTCGGACGTACCGGTCACGTCCCCCTCGAATTCCAGGAATGTGTAACCCTGGTGAATTGTGCGGGCCTCGACGTGATCACCGAGACGGTAGAAACGAATGTCGCAGAGAAACTTCGGCTGTCCGTTGAGCTCGCCGGAGATGAAGACGGCGGCTTCTTGGTCGATGCCCATGCCGAGGCTGTAAAAACCGTCGGTGCCATCGAACGTCGCCGGCACCTTGACACTTACTCCATACTCGGGTTCGCCATGCACCGGGACGCAGTAAACGCCGACGGTCACGGTCGGCTCACCAGCGCTGAAACCGGGAGGGAGGAGCTGGGCTATGCCGGCCGGGTCGGTGCGATATTTGACGACTAGTTTCGGCCAACCGGCAATCTCGCCGGGTCGGCTCATCGGGGTCTCGGTCATGGCTATCTCCTGGGGTCGTATTTGCGCGTGTCGGTAGATCTCTGCAAAAGTAGTCCTGTAACGCTGTGATAGAATCTTATGGCGGCGTGTGATCCCATGCAAGACGAATCCTGCATCACATCCATGCACCGGCGAGGCTGAAAATGAACGACACTCTGGACATCAATGGAATGGTTGCCGTCGTCACCGGCGGCGCGAACGGCATCGGCAAAGGAGTCGTGACCGCGTTGCTTCGCCGTGGTGCGACCGTGGTGATAGCGGACATCGAAGCCGATGTCATCGATCTCACCGTCGCCGAACTCGCGGACATCGGCTCAATTTCCGGTATGCGTACCGACGTAACCGACGAAGATTCGGTGGAGGCGCTCGCCGACCACGTCTATGACATCCACGGAAAGTGCAACCTGTTGTTCAACAACGCGGGCGTCACCTCGGGTGGTGGCGGCAAGCCTTGGCAACAGGAACCCAATGATTGGCGTTGGTGTTTCGGCGTGAATGTCTTTGGGATGGCCATCGGCACGTCAACCTTTGTGCCGCGCATGATCGATTCGGGTGAACCTGGCCAGGTGATCAACACCTCATCGGGCGATGGTGGGTTCGCGCCTGTGCCAACGGCGTCGGTCTATGCCGCCTCGAAGGCGGCGGTGAGCTGCTTCACCGAAGCCTTGCACCATAATCTCGTCAGCGAGGGCACGGAACTACGCGCCTCGGTGTTCTATCCCTCCGGTGGGATGCTGAACACTGGGCTCTTTACCGCTCAGCGAAATCGCCCCGAACATCTTCAGCGAGTCGGTGAGGGCACCGGCCGTAAGTCGATGAGCTTCGACGACCTGGTCGAGTTGGTCACCAAGGCGCGGGGTGAGAAGCCACAGATCGCCGATCTCGACGAACTTGGTGAGTTCGTAGTCGATGGCGTGGCCGAGCGGCGCTTCATTATCGGCCGAGACCTCGAGGACACCGTCGAGTTGTTGCATAGGCGCGCCGACGCCATCGGGCGTTTCGAAGTCCCGCCATGCCACGACATGGGCATTTAGCTGTGCACCGCACTACGACATCAGCCGGGCGTAGGTTTGATTAGAGGGGCTAGATGACCGACGCAAGCGACGAAGCCACACGCCGACTGATCGAGGGAGACGCCTGGCGCGATTTCTGTGACACGCTGAAGGAAGCGGGCGAGGTCGTCCTCAGCGAGACGCCAGACGCGAACCCGATCGATCGAGTCGAGGGTTATCGCTACCTTGTACGGATGATGCTGATGGCGGACTTCCGTGCCATCTCGCGCTCAACTCCAGCTCAGAAACAAAAGATCGGCGTGATCCCTCCGCCGTTGCGAGGGGGCATTGGTGTCCAGTCGCCCGACCAAGACCACATCGTGCAACCCGTCGATCCGTCGATCCCATACCGAATCACGGGCGAGCGCGGGAGCGCTCCCTATGTACACCTCTCTGCCTGGACCCCACCCATCCCTGATTGGGTCGGCTCAAAACCGATTGGACACCGAGCGGTCGGGATGCTCGATGAGTTCAATCCGAACAGTGCGGTAACGCCGTTCACGGCGATGCTCGACGAGTTCACCGACGGAGACGGCAAAGTCGATTTCATCGTGTCGACAACAGACCCGGGTGGCGGCAACTGGATGCAGATCGCCGAGGGGACCCGCGAGCTGATGGGACGCGTCGTTTATGACGATCGTGCAAATCAGACAAAACCGCGTCTGTCGATCGAACCTCTCAGCGACGTCGTGGCGTCCAACACACCTTCACCGGGGGAATTCTCCCGCGCACTTGCGGTCGGAGCACAGATGGTGCTGGGGATTCAGACCGACTACGCGGCGTGGACCAGCGATCTCCGAAAGAGCGAGAACCGGCTTCAACTGACCAACGATCACTACAGGCGGATCGGTGGGTCACCTGACGACCGGCACTTCGAATTCGGCTATTGGCGGATCGCCGCCGACGAGGCGCTCGTGATCGAATTCGTCCCACCCATCTGTCGTCAGTGGAACTTCCAGTTGTGCAACCATTGGATGGAGAACCTCGCCAACTACCTGACCGGCGATGGCTATGCGTCCTCGGTCGAGGTTGGTCCAGATGTCGACGGAGTCGTTCGTCTAGTAATGGCCAACAGCGAACCGAGCTCAGGCAATTGGGTCAAGGTCGGCGATCGCGACCACGGTGTGATGGGGTTGCGGTTCGTGGAACCCGAGTCGGTGCCAGAGGTGTCGATTCGGCTGGTCTCGCTGGCGAGCCTCGAGGGTTGATCGGGTGGGTTCAGCCGCTCTCGGTGAGCAGTCCTGCTATCAGGTTGTCGAGCTGGAACTCGTAGATCTTCGGCAAGTCTGCATCGGCCGATACCGCTTCGGCGACAGCGGGGTCCAGCGCATCCTGGCTGACGACCGCATCCGGTCCCGAGTAGTGGTAGGTCGAGGCCCCTTCGGGAAGTACGAATGTATCGAAGAGAAAGAAACAGGCGTTGAAGGTCAACAGGTTGTGCAGGGCGAAGCCGACCCGCTCCGCCGGGAGGCCGGCCTGTTGCAGTTCGTAGATCAGAATCTGTTGGGACTGAACGTATAGGTGGGGTATCTTCCCGGTCGCGGCGGCAACGGCTGACAGCGCGGGAAACTGCGCAATCTGGTGACGAACCCCGACGATCACAGACTTGATTCTTTGATGGGGTGTGGATCCCGTGGCGCTCACCTCGCTGAGCTCGCGCTCCATGCGTTCGAGGAGATTGCTGAGCAGTTCCTCCTTGTTGCCTACATGCCAGTAGATCGTGGGCGGGGCGACCTCCAGATCGCCTGCTATGCGACGCATCGTGAGCGCTTCGACGCCCTCCGTTTCGACGATCCGCGATGCGGCATCGAGCACGTTGCCGGGGGTGATGCCCTGTGATTCTCGACTCTTGGGTTCGGCCATCGGGCTCCGCACTGAGGCTCTGTAACGCTGTCAAAGAAACGGTACAGCGGCGCGCGCGGTGCCGCAAGCATCGGTGCGAGATCGATCGTGCGACTGCTGGCGGCGAGAGGTCGGTCAGGTGTTGCGACCGGGCCGGAGATCTGGTTAACTTTACGTGTTCGTATGACGGCGTTAAAGAACTCACGAGGAGACAGCTGTGCCAAATCCAGTCGAAGGGATCGACCAGTCGAACAGCCCCTATGTGATCGTGTCGTCCGACACGCACGCTGGGCTGTTCGTCGAGGACTACCGCGAGTACCTGGAGTCGTCGTTGCACGGCGAGTTCGATGAATGGTTGGCGACGCGCCACGAGCACCGCGCCATGGTCGAGGAAATGAACGGCGAGTACCTAGAGCAGTGGGAACGAGAGAACGAAATCGGACTCGCGGGTGCCTACGACCCCGCCGTTCGCGACAAGACGCTCGATGCCGATGGCATAGCCGGCGAGGTCATCTTTGCCGACGGTGACGCGGTCACCGGCATGGAGTCACCACCATTCGGCGCCGGCCTCACAGCGGGCATGATCACCGACCCGAAGCTGGCGTGGGCAGGAGCGCGCGCATACAACCGCTGGCTCGAGGAGTTCTGTGCAACCAACCCTCCCCGCCGTGCAGGTGTCGCCCTCGTTCCGATAACGCACGGGGTGGACGAAGCCGTCAAGGAGATCGAGGCCTTGTCGGGTAAACCTGGCATCAAGGGCATCATGATTCCGACGATGTGGCATGACCACCCGTCCTATGGTCACGATAGTTATGACCCCGTCTGGGCAGCCTGCGCCAAAGGCGGTCTCGTCGATAAACGTCCCTATTCTGTCGCCGACGTTGGAGGCGCTGCAATCGAGGCTACCGTCGTTGAATAAGCGCAGCGTCCCCGTCTCTCCAGACGATCCGTCCGGGGCGCGTACCTCCACATCACACTCCTCTCCGAACTTTGGCCTGCCGTCCGCGTCGAAGCAGGGGCTGGTATCGATGGGGATGCCGAACGGCAACATGCCGGTCGCGTCCGGCGGGCTTCCGATGCACACCTTGGCGTGCGCTCCCACGTCGGGCGTCGCCAGGCTCCAGATCGTGGAGAAGAGACTGGCACCCTTCGCGCTAAGATCGACCATCACCCCATCGGGCTTGCCATCGAACGGCTCTGAGCCCCAGCAGCCTGTGATCACCTGAGGCGTGCTGTTCGCGAATATCGGAGCGTCTATGCCGTTTCGCTCGCCCCACTCGTACGTAATCGCGGTGGCTCTGCTCGTGATGTCGGCAGCATCCGTGCGAACGAAGAGCTCCAGCCCCCCGGCAAACGCGGCCGCGTCGGCGTCCTTCTGCGCTGTTCGGCGCTGGCTGTGCCAAAGCGCGGCGTCCACGCCGATGACGCCTGCGACGAAGACGATCGTCATGACAAGCAGGAACAGCACAAGCATCTGTCCGGCGTTCTCGCCGACCAGGAAGCGAAGGCCGGCGGCCATCGGTTTCGTCAGCCGCATGGCGGTGGTGCTCCCAGTGGCTCGGGCGTCGACCCCACCCAGACCTGCTCCAGACGCATGTCCGTGCAGGCGTTCATCTCAAACGATGTTGGCGCGCCTCCCCACAGGTTCCCGATCCCCGCCAGGGGCGTCACGAACTGGTACGTATACCGAAGTCTCACGACTACGGAGTCGCCGGGGAGGAGCTGTCCGTCGGCGTTCATGTCGAAGAACAGCACGTCTACGTTGGCGGGATCCGTGACCAGCCCCTCAGACTGCTCTATCGCCCGCGCCTTTATCTCGGTCTCGGACTGGCCGGTCGCCCCGTAGCGCGCCGCCTCGCGAGCGGCGTTCGTGACTACGACACGGTGATTGATGCCAATGCCGAAGTCGATGATGACGAACATGAAGAGGAAAATGATCGGCGCCAGAAAGGCGAACTCGACCAGCGCCTGGCCGCGCTCACCGGCACGGCTGGAACCGCGGGCGGGTCTCGTCGTCCTCGGGTGGTTGCTTAACATGCTCGCCAATCTGAATTCCGTGGTGAGCGGCGGGCGGTTGGGCCACTCCGCCCGCCGCTTCGTGCTTTGTATCGAGCCTTCTGCCGTTTGCCGGCCCTAGAACGGTGCGCAGGGCGTAGCGCTGACGAAGTCGATGCAGTTGCCGATCCCGGTGGCCATGTCGGCCAGGGCGCCGGTCAAGAACAACGCACCGACAGCCATGAGTGTCAGCGCGATGATCCCGGTAAAGATTGCGTACTCTACCAGGTCCTGTCCGCGCTCGCTAATGTGCAGCTGGGCGCGCACCCAACTCAGCATGTATCGAACCATCTGTTTCCTCCTTCTCTGTTACCCGTTTCGGGTCGCTGTGAGCTTTGCACTAGCCGTGCCCACGGGCGATACGCTCGCCCCCAGGCCAGGCCGTCTCTTGATGCGTCGTGGTGTGCATCACCCCCTCTCTGGCCGACGTTTAGGCTTGCGGCCCCGGACAGGCACCGTTTCCGGAGGCCACGTCTGGACCGGTTGCGCTCAGGCTAGCTGACAGGGCATAAGAAAAGCGCAAGGGGGTTGACAGAAAATTGTTAGAGCCTGGAGCTAGGCGTGTAGGATTTCGAACGCGAAACGGAAGGGACCGACCCGAATCTCGTCGCCGTCTTCAAGGATTGTCCAGGCGGGCTGCTGATCAGCCGGGGGCATAGTTGTACGCCGTGACAAGCGGTGGAGCATGAACTTGTCTTCCCGTAGCCAGACCCGCACCTCCCTCGGGGCTACGCGACCGCCGGCGTTCGCCAGGACGATA
>JADFOM010000276.1 GCA_022562835.1 Acidobacteriota bacterium
ACGTTACGTTCGGGTCGAGCTGCGGGTGCGGCGACCAGCGGAGGCGACGTCGACGAACTCACCGAACGTGTGGAAGAGGCCGGGTTGACGCTCTTCGGTGCGCGCGCGTCGTTCACCAGCGCCGCATATCTCGTCGGTGCGCTGATCGTGATCCTGATCGTCGCCGCCGTGGTCATGGCACGACGCGAGCCCGCTGCTGCGAAGCGTTACGGCATCCTGGCGATCGTGCTCCAGACGATCCGTCTGTTCAGCGGTCTCGGTTTCGTTCCAGGCGCTCTCGTCGCTGGTCCAATGGCCTCGGTTGGTCTCGGAGCGTCGGTTGCGGAGCGCCGGCACCGTAGCGACAACTCCGCCGCGCTCCTCATCATCGCATTGGGGTCCTTACCTTTGGTTTGGACATTCCAGTACACCGGCGGAGCGGCCCCACAGTGGGCCGGGCGCTACATATTGCTGAGCGGTCTCCTGCTGACCGTGATCGGCGCGCAGTGGCTTGGCACAGCAGACCGTTGGGCACGAGTTGGTGCGATTGGGCTCGCTGCAGCTGTGACGTTGAGCGGGGTCTCATGGATGTGGGTACGGACCAACTCTGTGGCCGACACCATGCGGGCATTGGAGCAGATCGATACGCCTGTACAGGTCAGCGATATCCATCACTTCTGGCGAGAGGGTGGTGGGTTCTGGAACGGGTCGACCAGACTGACCGTCGTCGACGAAGCAGGACACGACAAGCTTGTCGAGGTCCTCGATGCCCACGACGTAGATCGCTTCGTCTGGGTGCAATACGCCGGTTCGGAGACGGCGGAGACCGCCGGCTACGAAGTCGTGAGTCGCGACACGATCGAATTCATCGCCGGTGTTGACCTCGCGGTGACCACCATGGAGATTCGCGGCTGAACGTTGTAGCTGAATTGCTGCGGCATTGCTCGACGAACACGTGTTCGTTGGGGTATTCGGCCGCTAGGGTATCGCCGTGGCAGAGCGCCTATCGATCCGAGGAGCACGGGAACACAACCTGTGCGATATTGATCTAGATCTCCCGCGGGACAAATTGATTGTCTTTACCGGCCTCTCCGGGTCGGGTAAGTCGTCGCTCGCGTTCGACACGATCTATGCGGAGGGACAACGGCGCTATGTCGAGTCGCTCTCGTCGTACGCGCGCCAGTTCCTTGGGCAGATGGATAAGCCGGACGTCGACTTCATCGAGGGACTGTCGCCTGCAATTTCGATAGATCAGAAATCTGCATCGCGCAATCCGCGTTCAACGGTTGGCACTATCACTGAGGTCTATGACTACCTGCGTCTGCTCTATGCGCGCATTGGCGTGCCTCACTGCCCCAACGACGGCACGGTGATTGAACGCCAAACGCCTCAGCAGATCGTGGACAGGGTGTTGACACTTGAAGAGGGCACTCGGTTTCAGGTGCTGGCGCCAGTTGTGCGAGGGCGCAAGGGCACCTATGACACCCTGTTGTCCGATCTGGAATCACAGGGTTTTGCCCGTGCGATCATCGATGGCGAACAGGTCGAGCTCGCCGAGGCCGACAGCGTTGAGCTCGCGCGCTATGAACAACACGACATTTCCGTTGTCGTTGACCGGCTCGTGCGACGCGAGGGGATAGAACGAAGACTCTCCGATTCGATGGAGACCGCTCTGGGTCTTGGCGAAGGCATCGCGGAGGTCCACGTGATGCCCGGTGACGACCACGAGGGCCTTACGCTCACCTTCTCTCAACACCTCTCGTGTCCAACCTGTGGTGACAGTTTCGGCGAGCTCGCCCCACGCAACTTCTCGTTCAACTCGCCTTACGGCGCATGTACTGCGTGCGATGGTCTGGGAACGACGTTTGAGGTCGACCCCGAGTTGGTTGTTCCGAACCAGGACCTTCCCGTGGGCGAGGGTGCGTTGGCACCGTGGTCCAGCGGGCGTAGCCAGTACTTCAGCCGACTCGTCGAGGCGGTTTGTCAGGACAACAACATCGATCTTAAGACTCCATGGCGCGCCCTGCCGGCCAAGCAGCGGAAGCTGTTGCTCGAGGGAGGGGTGGCTGACCGGGTCCAGGTTCGTTACAAGAATCGCTATGGGCGCACACGTTCGTACAACGCAAAATACGAGGGCGTGGTGCCGTACCTGCGTCGCCGGCATTCAGAGTCGGAGAGCGATGCGGCCCGCGAACAGGTCGAGGGGTACATGCGTGAGGTTGCCTGCCCGACGTGCCGCGGGGCTCGTCTCTCGCCGCTGTCGATGGCGGTGACGATCGACGGGCACAGCATCAACGATGTGTGTCAGATGTCGATCGGCGAGGCTGCCAAGGCGCTGAGCGTTCTCGAGTTGTCCGACCGGGACAACATCATCGCGGAACAGGTAGTCAAGGAAATCAACGCCAGGATGGCTTTTCTGCTCGACGTCGGCCTCGACTATCTCAGCCTGGCTCGTTCTGCCGCGACGCTGGCGGGTGGTGAGGCGCAGCGCATCCGGCTGGCGTCACAGATCGGCAGCGGTCTGGTGGGTGTGCTCTATGTGCTCGACGAGCCGTCGATCGGACTGCACCAACGCGACAACCGACGGCTGATCGACACGTTGACGCGCCTGCGCGATCTCGGCAACACGGTCATTGTTGTCGAACACGACGAGGAGACGATCCGCCTCGCAGATCATGTCGTGGACATTGGCCCCGGCGCAGGCGAGCACGGCGGCGAGATCGTGCATTCGGGAACGGTGAAGGGCCTCATGCGGGCCAAGAATTCGATCACCGGCCAGTATCTGTCGGGTAAGCGATCGATTCCGATCCCGGAGAAGCGACGAAAACCCGGTGAGGAAGCTCTCATGGTGCGCGGTGCCAGAGAAAACAACCTTCAAGAGATCGACGTTCGCATTCCGCTTGGATGTTTCGTTGGTGTGACCGGTGTGTCCGGCTCGGGCAAATCGACCCTGGTGAACGAAATTCTTCTCAAGGCGCTGATGCACGAGGTGTACGGATCAAAGACTCCACCGGGTCTACATACCGCCATCGACGGTACCGAAGCGGTCGACAAGGTGATCGCCATCGATCAGTCACCGATCGGACGTACACCTCGTTCCAACCCAGCCACCTACACGGGCGTGTTCGACCACGTGCGAAAGCTGTTTGCAAAGACTCCCGAGGCGAATCTGCGCGGCTATCTGCCGGGGAGGTTCTCGTTCAACGTGAAAGGTGGGCGCTGCGAGGCGTGCACCGGCGACGGCACGATCAAGATCGAGATGCACTTTCTGCCCGACGTGTATGTGCTATGCGAGGTCTGCAACGGCAAACGTTATAACCGCGACACCCTCGAGGTGACCTTTCGGGATAAATCGATCGCTGACGTCTTGGCGATGCCGATCGAAACAGCACTCGGTTTTTTCGAGAATCAGCCTGCGATTTCGCGGCATCTCCAGACCCTTTGTGATGTCGGTCTGGGTTATGTGCGTTTGGGTCAACCAGCACCGACATTGTCGGGTGGTGAGGCACAGCGCATCAAGCTCTCAGCGGAGCTAGCGAAACGTTCGACGGGTCACACGATCTATATGCTTGACGAACCGACCACCGGCCTGCATTTCGACGACATCAAGCGTCTATTAGGGGTGCTGAGCCGGCTTGTCGACCAGGGCAACTCTGTATTGGTCATCGAGCACAATCTCGATGTCATCAAGACCGCGGATTGGCTCATCGACCTAGGCCCCGAAGGCGGTGTCGGTGGTGGATTGATAGTCGCTGAGGGCACGCCTGAAGACGTGGCGAAAGTCACCGCCAGCCACACCGGCCGCTACCTCGCCGACGTCCTAGCTCGGTCCTGATGTTTTTCTGACCCCTGGAGCGCCCAAAAGGGCGCTCCAGGGGTCAGAGAAACCGAAATCGAGGGTCGAGAATCGGCGCCATTGGTCGATGGAGTTCCATGGCATCAACAATCGC
>JADFOM010000277.1 GCA_022562835.1 Acidobacteriota bacterium
AGATCGAAATAGCGGGAGAGTCACGAGAGATCATCCACACCCCGGGCCATTCGCCGGGAGGGTGCTGTCTGTCTTGGGCATCGCGCCACATCCTGTTCAGCGGCGACACCTTGTTCAACGGTGGCCCCGGTGCGACCGGTCGCTCGTTTTCGAGTCGCGAGGTCCTGGTCGAGAGCATCGAGCAACGTCTCATGAGCCTCGATGAAAACACGACCGTACATACAGGTCATGGTGATTCGACGACGATCGGCGCCGAGCGGTCCAATTTGGGTTGATCAGCCGCCGAGAAGGTTGAGCAACACGACCTCGATGCGGTTGTTCGCGTGACGACCAGCGAGCGACGTGTTGTCCGCTATCGGCTCTGAATCTCCTTTGCCGATCAGTTCGAAGCGTGCCTGATCGATGCCCTGGTCGATCATGTAGGCCGCAACGGCCTTGGCTCGGTCGATGGAGAGCTGCTGGTTGTCCGCGGTGGTGCCGGTCGAATCGGTGTGTCCAATGACGATCATCGCGACCTCTGGATTCAGCGTCATTAGAGTCACCCCGATGTGGAGGATGGGCCTGTGCTCGTCCGATATTGCGGCACTGTTCTGCTCGAACAGAAATGGTGCGTCGACAGCCACCCGCCCATAGGTCGTCTCTGCTGCGTTCGGATCGATCACGTAGTCGTCGACAACGTTGGCGGCGCCGACGACCTCTGCAGCCGTTTCAACCAGGGCATCGGCAATCTTGCGAGATGGTACGGCGCCGCCGAGGTATAACTTCCCGTCGCGATAAACGGCGCCACGTTCCGGAACGGTGTCGTCGTCGTGGAATGCCATTGGCGTAGACTCAGGATCGGCTGGATCATTGTTAGACCCAAACAACAACACCCCGATCAGCACCGCGATGATTGCGGCGGGAAGCGCTAGCAACCAAGAGGGGACGCGTCGACGCGACGTGGTAGTCGGTAGCCCCGCAAGTTCTGTCTCCTCTGGTGGTGACGTTGACGAAGTATGGACATCGCGGTTCGAGCGCGATGACGTCTCGTCATGTTCGCTCGTGCCCAAGACAACCTTTCCCGCGGACTGCGCCGCCCGATCACGCCTCAATGATGTTTTGTCGACATTTCGGGTCGGCTGCTGAATGGTGCGTTGGGCCTATCGGAGTGGGTCTCTTGGGTCGAGTGTGATGCGGACGACGTTCAGAATGCCGCGGTCGATCTCTGCGGTACCCCGACGTTGATTGCCGTTGATAAATACCGATACCTTCGGGTCGGTTTCGAGGTTGCGCAGCCATTGTGAATCGTGGCGAAAGGTCGACACGGTAACCGTGTTACAGATACGGGTCGACACCAGTGGTACACGCCGCTGCTTCCCACTGACGCGGCCGGTGGTCTCGGCGACTACGAGGCCTACACCCAGCGGGAGCGGGTTCGCGAGCCCAGATTGGACCAATGGAATGACACGGCGGTTCAACGCCCTGAAGAAGGTTTCTATCATTGCGGCGTAACGTTGTCATCGACGATCTGACCCTGTTCGAGGGTAATGATTCGGTCGAACACCTCGACGGCATCCTGGTCGTGGGTGGCGACGAGAACCGCCCCCCCTTTGGATTTCACGGTCCCGAGAAGTTCGATCAACGTATTTCGGCCGGCTCGGTCGAGGCCTGAGAACGGTTCGTCGACGAGTAGCAGGCGATACGGCCGACACACCCCGATGGCGATGGCGGCTTTTTGGCGTAGTCCGCGGCTGTAGTCGGCGGGAAGGTCGTCGACCCTGTCGGTGAGTGAGAATGCTTCGAGCAACTCGGCGGTGTGTTCTTGTTGGGGGGTCGTGCCGTGGAGTCGGCTGAGATATTCGAGGTGCTCCCCGAGGCTGAGGTCCTCATAGAGAACGGGGTTATCGGGAAGGTAAGACACCAGCGCCCGAGCGACCTCATCACCTGGTGAGTGCCCGCTTATCGTGATCGATCCCTCGGTCGGCTCGACGCGACCAGCGATGAGCGAGAGAAAGGTGGACTTGCCCGAACCGTTGTGTCCGACTAGCGCGGCGGCTTCACCAGCGTTCAGTGTGAGCGAGACAGGTCCAAGAGCCCGCGATTCGCCATAATCCTTCACCAGTTCGTCGCACTTCATGAGCGGAGATTTGGCCTTGGATCGCTTCTTCTTGGTGTTGATGCGTGCAGTCACGTGTCACTCCGGGGCTTTGATCAACGTCGGGTCGCCCCGGATTTTGCTTCCGCCATCGTTTCCGCAAACGTGTCCCTCATTCGGATCCAGGTAAACATAGCGGCGGCTACGGCCGCCACAACGGCGGTGGCGGGCATAGTCGCCGACCAGATGTCCTTCCCGGAGGCAACCGCATCGCGTGCAAAGATTACTGGGGCGACGCCGATACCGCAAAGCACGAGCGGCCAGACAAGTTTGCCGACAGCGCTTGCTCCAGCGACCTCTTCGGGCAGCATCGCACCGTGGTCGCCGCCCCCGATGCGTTTCGTGCTGATAGCCCCCCCGCTGACAGCGCAAGCCGCGGCTGGCAGCGCAGCGACCGCGAGTACGGCGAGCAGGTCGAGCGAGCCTGTGATCAGAGCAGCGACCGATGACGCGAGCGACCAGAATAGGGCCATCATGATGGAGGCGCCGGCGAGGTGTGTGAGTAACACGTCGGGCCCAGCTATGGGTGCTGATTCGAGCAATAGCGGGTGATCGAGTTCCTGTGAGAACGGTTCGACCACTTCGAGTGCGGCGAGATAGATGACGGCGGCTACACCCGCCGCGAGCGCGGTCGTGCCCTGCCAAAGACCTGCCACGGCGATTCCCGCGACGACCGACAGGCCGATGATGCGCACCACTCGTTGAATCGGCCATCGAAGGTAGCTGCGAAAATCGCGGTACAAGGCGGGGACTCGGTTCTCAAACCTCCCTGGCGAGAGCCTGATCATCGGGCGGCTGCGGGGTCGTTCGAAGCCCAATTGCCTGCGTAGAAGGATGAGCGAACGGATGTCCTGCTGCGCAAGCGCGAAGCGGACCTGTCGTATCAGATGTGCACGGCGCGACGCTCGCTCGATGGAGAGTTCAACGATGCGACGTCTTCCGTACAGCACAAGACCCAAAGCGATCACTGGAGCGGCGATCGCCAACCATGAAAACCTGATTGGCCATAGCGCGACCATGCCGACGGCCGTGCCGGGCGAGGTCTCCCATCCCTGCGCTATGTCGAGAATCGACCACCCGATGATCAGGCTTGCGGTGAGCGAGATGATCCACGGTCGCTTCCGCACGACTTTTGACGATCCTGTGATCAACGCGGCGCCGATACACCCCAGGCTGATGGTGGTGCCCGTCAGCAGCCCACAGGCGACCCAGGCGACGGCCTGACCGGGCAGTTGGCGGGAGGCGAGCTCGCCGCTGGCGGCGCCCAGGACGGCGCCGAGAGCGATTCCGCCGGCGAGGAGGGTCCGGATGATGGGACTGAGTGCTACCAGTCGATCAATCGGTGACATGACCAGGTGGTGAAGGTTGGCTTCATCGATCGCTAGGGGTCCGCCGCTTGCCCCCGAGCGCAGTCCGCCAACGATTGTGATTGCCGCGACGAGGCCGATCCATGCGGCGCCGTGTTGTTCGATCCAATCGATCTCGTCCACGCCAACCGTCGAGTCATCGACGAGGCCGAGCGCGAGGTAGAAGCCGAACAACGACAACAAGACGGTGACGTAGACGCGGTAGAGAAGATCACCGCGTGTTGCATCGCCACGCCGTCGGGTGGCGATAGCGGCCCGTAAGATCGCAACGGCGGCTTCATCGGTCTGTGACACAGGTTCATAGACTATGCCCGCGATCCGGTGAGCGACCCCTCGCCGACGTAGCCTCTCGTCATGAAGTTGTTGGCCCATGCTCTTGGAGAGCCCGGTCACATATGGCCGGTACTCGG
>JADFOM010000278.1 GCA_022562835.1 Acidobacteriota bacterium
GGAAGGCAGGCGAGCAGCGAAGGCCGGCGAGCAGTCGCGCGGTTGAAGATTTGTCGACCAGGCCTGAGAATTGCGCGTTGACTCGACCTGTGGACCCGCATTGAGCTCATCGACGACCATCGGCGGGAACATCCCCAGGCAGACGGTCGAGCTATCAAAGCGGTGCGACGCAGGGCGCGGCAGTTGTTGAGCCGGGTCGGCGGCACCGAGACGGCGCTCACACCAGACGAAGTTGGCGCACAACTCGCCCTTGCGTACCCCGATCGTCTAGCGCAAGCGCGAGGTTCTGCAGGCAACTTCAGGCTCCGCAACGGCGCAGGCGCATGGGTTCAACGAGACGATCCTCTGGCATCGGAACCGTTCATCGTGGCCGTCGACCTCGACGGCAAGCGCAAGAATGCACAGGTACGTCTCGCGGCGTCGGTCGACCCGGATTCTCTTGGTGAGCTGGCGGACGCTGAGACAACGAGTGAGCTCTTCTGGGACGAGAACCGAAACGACCTGTACGTACGCACGCAGAGCACTCTGGGTGCTCTCAGGTTTTCGGGCTTTGACGACCGGCCAGCTCCCTCGTCGCAGGTGACGGCCGCGCTGATCGATCGGATCCGCTTCTCGGAGCTGTCGTTGTTGAATTGGAGTGCCCGCGCGCGGGCACTCCAGAAACGTCTCTGCTTCATCGATTCATACCGCGATGGCTGGCCCGACGTATCGACCGAGGCACTGCTCTCCAGAGTCGAGGAATGGTTGACCCCCTATCTCGGCTCGGCGACCCGCCGGAGCGATATCGAGGCGCTAGATGTTGGGATGCTCCTGCAGGGTGAACTCGGATTCGATCATTTCGGCGAGCTCGATGATCTCGCTCCTCCCACGGTTGATCTGCCAGGCGGGCGTCCGATTCCGATCGACTATGGCGACGAGCCGCGCATCTCTGTTCGGCCCCAGCGGCTCTATGGTCTGCGCGATCACCCGTCGGTTATGGGTGGCGCGGTGCCACTCGTAATCGAGATGTTGTCGCCTGCGGATCGTCCGATTCAGGTGACTACCGATCTCCCCGGCTTCTGGTCGGGGTCGTGGGCCGAGGTACGAAAAGAAATGGCGGGACGTTACCCCAAGCACGATTGGCCGGTGGATCCTGGTGGGAGGCAGTAGGTCGCGGGCATGGCGTAGGGACACCATGACAGAATTGGCTGGCCGCTATCCGGAGCATGACCGGCCTAAGGATCCGTCCAGATGACCACCACCGACTGGAATCCGTTGTTGCGCGGCGAGTTCGACATGTCCTACTGGGCCGAGCTTCAGCGGTTCGTCTACGACGAGCGGAGCCACTATGAGGTGTATCCGCCTCACGAGGACGTGTTCAACGCGCTGCATTTCACACCGCATGCCGACACGAAAGTGATGATCCTCGGTCAGGATCCCTACCACGGACCCGGCCAAGCGCATGGTCTGTGCTTTTCGGTCCGCGCTGGTGTCGACCTGCCGCCGTCATTGGTCAACATTCACAAAGAGCTCGCTGACGACCTCGGCATTGCGATCCCCGACCACGGCAACCTCGAACCGTGGGCTCGCCAAGGCGTGCTGCTGTTGAACTCCGTTCTCACCGTGCGCGCCCACGCCGCGGCGTCGCATCGAAACAAGGGCTGGGAGACCTTCACCGATCAGGTGATCCGTGCGGTCGATGCTCACGCAGAGCGCGTCGTGTTCATTCTGTGGGGTGCGTTTGCTCGCAAAAAGCGCGCACTCATCGAGAACCCGGCCCACACGATCATCGAATCTCCCCACCCCTCGCCGCTTTCCGCCCATCGTGGGTTCTTCGGGTCGCGTCCCTTTTCGCGTGCCAACGAAGCGTTGGTCGAGGCGGGTCGGGAGCCGATCGACTGGGCGGTTCCTGCGGGGAATCGTCGCGCTGATGGCCGTAGATAGGATCTGGAGATGAGCGATGCACAAACAGCCACGGTCACAAGAGTTCTCGACGAGTTCTTAGCCGCGCACGATCCAACTGAGATCGACCCCATTGAGTTCCGCGGGCTGCGTTATGACCATGGTCTTGCCTGGGTGCATTTCACCGAGGGATTCGGGGGACTCGACGTGCGCCCCGAGTTGCAACGTGTAGTCGAGTCCCGTTTGAGAGAAGCGGGCGCCGCTCCCGCTGACCCGGCGACATTTTTTCAGGCACTCGCTGGCCCCACCATTCTCACCCACGGCACCGACGAGCAGAAGAACAGATTTCTCCGGCCGATGTTTACAGGCGAACATCGCTGGTGCCAGCTGTTTTCCGAGCCTGGTGCGGGATCCGATTTCGCTGGACTGGCAGCGCGAGCCGTGAGAGATGGCGATGAGTGGGTCGTCAACGGTCAGAAGGTCTGGAACACCCTGGCGCACATAGCGGACTGGGGCATGCTGGTCACACGAACCGACCCGGATGTGCCCAAGCACAAAGGCATGACCTACTTCGCCATCGACATGCATTCACGCGGTGTAGAGGTGCGTCCGCTACGTCAGATCACCGGCGAGGCCGAGTTTAACGAGGTCTACCTGACCGACGCCCACATTCCCGATGATCAGCGCATCGGCGACGTCGGTGAAGGCTGGCGGGTTTCGATGACCACACTGATGAACGAACGCACCGCCATCGGCGGCGGCGGCCCCTCCACCGCCGGTTCTGGTCCGATCGCCGAAGCGCTGAAGATCTGGAACGAGCTCCCCCCCGAAGCTCGCAGCGAGGTCGGGCGAGACCGCCTCATGGGGCTCTACGTGAGATCCGAGGCGCTGCGGCTCACCAACCAGCGTGCATCCCAGGCACGCAGATCCGGTAACCCCGGACCTGAGGGGTCGGTCGCGAAGCTTGCGTATGCCGAGCTCAACAAGGCGGTGTTCGAATTCTGTATCGACGTCTCGGGGCCAAGTGGTCAGGTCGGCTTCGACTACACGTTTCGCCGCCCGGAGGACCTTTCTGTCGACGGTGCATCGATTGGCATCCGCCATGCGTTTCTGCGTGTGCGGGCCAACTCGATCGAGGGCGGGACCAGCGAAATCATGCGCAACATTCTTGGTGAGCAGGTGCTGGGTCTTCCGGGCGAGCCCCGCGTAGACAAGGAAATTCCCTGGATCGACGTACCCCGCTCTTAGGAAACAGCGTTGGCCATCTCCGCCGGGCGACCAGCTATAACCCCCGCGACGCCCAGGTCGATCATCTCGCGGTAAAACGCCTCGTTCTCTTGCGCGCCAGCGTCACTCGGCCAGACCCAGACGTCGACGCCGCTATCAGCAGCGGTCTTCATGAAAGCTTCGTTGACAACCTCGATGCCCTCGAAGTCGGGTGGAACTTGCACTACTTGGTAGTCGCCTAGTTTCTTGCCGGATAGGAACCAGGCCACCATTTCGTCGAGGCCGGGGCTCGTGGCTACGTCGGGCGCCAATTCAGCGAACGCGGCGACCAGTTCGCTGTCAAATGAAACGACGATCACCGAATCGGTCCGGTCGAGATCGGCGATCTCGTCGGCGAGTTTCTCGGCGACGGGTACTGCAGCGGGAAAATCACCCTTGATTTCGATGTCGAGCGGTATGTCCGGAAAGGCTTCGGCCACTTCTCGGAACGTGATGATCCGAAAATCCTCAGCTTCGTAGCCCTCGGGTGGTGCAACGTCGCCAGTTCGCACGCCTCGGTAGATGTACTCCTCGATCGGCCGGTCCTGGCATGGCCAGCACTGCGGTGAAAACCAGTAGGCGTTGTCCAGTGTCTGGAGCTCGGCGAGAGTTCGAACCGAAACCGCACCGGTCTCGTTGGTTGTCTTATCGATCGTGTCATCGTGTTGCACGATCAGTTCACCGTCGCTACTGAGCTGCACGTCCATTTCCAACATGTCAGCGCCGGCCGCGACCGCCTCCTTGAAAGCGAACATTGT
>JADFOM010000279.1 GCA_022562835.1 Acidobacteriota bacterium
CGCACGGGGCTCACTTTTGCGCCCGAAGCGGGTACCTGGCGGATGCGACAGATCATCAACAAGTTGATCCGTGACGAGGATCTCTTCGGCGCGGTCGAGTCTGCATATTCGCAAGGCTGGAAGCGCATGAAGTTGTACTTCCTCACCGGACTGCCGAGCGAAACCGACGAGGACACGCTCGGTATCGCTGAATTGGCGAAGCGATGCGTCGAGATCGGTTCTACGTACAACAAGCGAGCCTCTGTGACCGTCTCGGTCGGCGGATTCGTTCCGAAACCGTTCACTCCGTTTCAGTGGTTCGGGCAGAACACATCCGCGGAACTGAGCCGAAAGATCGGTTTGTTGCGCGACGCGACCAAACGCGACAAGGGGGTGCAACTCAAATGGCACGATCCCAAGGCGTCTGTGATCGAGGGTCTCGCTAGTCGTGGCGACCGTAGGCTCGGCCCCGTGATCGAGCAGGTATGGCGAGCGGGCGGCACATTCCAGGAGTGGAGCGAACACTTCAATGTCGATCGCTGGCTCGATGCCATGGCCGAACATGGACTCGACATCGACTGGTACGTCTACCGTCACCGCACCGAGGACGAGGTCCTTCCGTGGGATCACCTCTCGGCCGGCCTACACAAGGACTTCCTGTGGCAGGACTGGCGCGATTCACTCAACGAAGTCGGACTCGAGGACTGCCGATGGACGCCCTGCTATGACTGCGGAGCGTGCACCGGCTACGGCATCGAACACATCGTTGCCTCGGCCAAACCGCCCGCCGGCGGATCCCAGGGAACGGGACAGGACCTGAGCTGGGCGGCGCCGGTTGAGATCCGGGCAAAGGGCGTTAGAGCGTGAATCCTCCGCCGAAACACATACGGAGGGTGTGCTACACCAAGACGGGCAAGGTGCGCTTCATCAGCCATCGAGACCTGGCTCGATGCTGGGAGCGCTCTTTGCGTAAGGCTGGTGTGGCGGTTGCGTACTCTCAGGGGTTTTCTCCGCGACCACGCATCGCGTTCGGGTTGGCGCTGCCGACCGGCTACGAGTCGACCGCCGAGTACCTCGACATCGAGCTCGAACCTGATCGAGCGTCCGCCCCACTCGAATCGTTCGCCGCTATGGTGAATGAAACTCTCCCGAGTGGCATGTGCGTCCTCGCGGTAGGTGATGTCTCTCACGCGACGTCCTTGCAGGAGGCGGTGACTAGCTGCATCTGGGAGGTCAGACTGGCGGCCGGTGACCGCAGCGCCATCGAGGAATCGATTGCAGCGGTGCTGGACGCTGACGAGCTTCTCATAGAGCGCGAACGTAAGGGGAAAAAGGTGGTCGACAATATCCGACCGCTCATCACGGAACTGGAAGTGCGGGGCGAATCGGCTCTGTGTATCCACGCCGATTTGGGTACTAAACCTCGAGCCCTGCGACCCGATGAGTTGCTTAGAATCATGAGTATTTCACTCAGCGACCGTGTGGTCGTCAGAACCGCACAATTGATCGACACCGAACTCGCGCGCCTCGACCCACTTTCGGTCGACGCCGTGTCGGTGGTGCACGCCTAGGTGTGCATTATTAGGAAGGAACGCAATGTCCAACGAACAGCAGGGCGGCTCGAACCGCCAGGCCGACGATGCGCGAGCATCGACGGCGTCAGGCAATCCTCGCCGAGGCGGTGAATCCTCCAGCGATGCGACCGGCGGAACCGCGAAACCGAAGATAGGCGACAGTAGACCCGCGCCCGCATCCGAAGACGAAACCGCGCCTAAGTCATCTGGACGCCGCCGCCGCCGAGGCGGCCGCCGACGCAGCGGTGGAGGGCGGGCGAAGTCCCCAGCACCCAACCCAGTAGAAGCGGTCACCGCCGACACTCCTGTCGAACTCGACGAAGAAGATCTACGGCGCCGGCGTGGTCGTGCTCGAAAAGGGCAGCCGGTAGGTCGTTACACGATGTGTGTCAGCGTCCGCGAGGAAGCTACTCAGATCGCGATACTCGAGGGACGGCGGCTAATCGAGCACTATGTTTCACGCCCCGCGGACGACGTCACGCAGATCCACGGCAACATCTACCTAGGTCGGGTTCAGAACGTGCTGCCTGGCATGGAGGCGGCATTTGTCGATATCGGCACGCCGAAGAACGCCGTGCTCTACAGAGGCGACGTGCAGTTCGACCCCGACGATGTCGAGGGTATGGGCAAGAACCCGAGGATCGAGGAGCTGCTGAAGAACAAGCAGACAATCCTTTGCCAGGTTACGAAGAACCCGATCGCGCACAAGGGTGCGAGGTTGACCCAGGAGGTCTCACTGCCGGGCCGTTTCGTCGTTCTTGTACCCAACTCGAAGACCTTCGGCATCTCCAAGCGGTTGCCCGAAGGAGAACGCAAACGACTTCGTAAGGTGCTCGACAAGGCGAAACCGCAACAACACGGCGTGATTGTTCGTACCGCAGCCGAGGATGTCACCGGCGAAGAGATCGAGCGAGATGTACGTCGGCTGGTTACGCAGTGGGAGGAAATCGAGGCGCTGGCTTCGAAGACTAAGGCTCCTGCTCTGCTGTATCGCGAGCCAGACATGGCCGTGCGTGTGATTCGTGAAGAGTTCACGAAGGACTACCGCGGCGTGATCATTGACGACAAGAGCCTTTATGAGGACGTCAACGAATACGTCGCCAGCATCACACCAGCGCTGTCGGATCGGGTTTCGTTCTATGACACCGATTCCGAAGACCTTCCCTTGATGGCGCGCTACCACATCTCTGAACAAGTGCGTAAGGCGCTCGACGCTAAGGTTTGGTTGCCGTCGGGTGGGTCGCTCGTCATCGAGCACACCGAGGCACTGACGGTGATCGATGTAAACACCGGCAAGAATGTAGGTTCCTCAAGCCTTGAGGAAACTGTGCTCGCTAACAACCTTGAGGCCGCGGAAGAGATCGCACGGCAGCTGCGTCTACGCGACATCGGCGGCATCATCGTCATCGACTTTGTCGACATGGAGGTGAAGGCCAACCGCGAGAAGGTCTCGAAGGTCTTCCGCGATGCCCTCGCTCAAGACAAGACCCGTACACAGGTATTCGCCATTTCCGACCTCGGGCTTGTCGAGATGACTCGCAAACGTATTGGTGAAGGCCTTATCGAGTCGTTCAGCCACCGTTGCGAAACCTGCGAGGCGCGTGGATTTACGCTCGAGGAAGCGCTGCTCGATCTGTAGGAGTGCTGGTCTTGGGATCGAGGCGATCGCTTGCCGCGTAGGTCCACCGACCCATAGGCCCAAGCCTTCGAGCCGTTGTTGAAGGTACGAATGGCCCATGAATTGTGGGCTGAAAACCGATGTCATTGATTCCGGTGAGGTGGATGGGCCGTCCATCTCTCGACCGGAGGCATTCATGCGACGCAAAACAGATCTCAATCCCTCACATCAACGTGGAGCTGCACTCATCGAGTACGTACTCATGGTGTTTGTAGTCGCCTTGTCGATCGGCGTCGGAGTCCAAGGGCTTGAACACGGTGTCGAGGAAGAAACCAAGGGGACTGCGTCGGGGATATCTGGTGATCCGTACGTGGTGAGTTCTACGGTGACTTCTTCCACGGTTCTTGGACCGACGACGACCAAGCTGGCTCCGGTGGTCAATCAGAAACCTGTCGTAGATGTGCCGGAGTTCACGATCGTGCCGCTCGACCGTGATGGGGTCAGTCCTTTCAAGATCCGAACCATGATCTCTGATGACATCACTCTTTTGGATGTGATGGAGATCTCGGTCTTGACCGAGGCCCACAACACTGGATGGGTCACGTACCCGAATCTGAGTGGTGATCTGTACGCGCATGCGCTTGACGATGTGAATGATCCGAAACAGTGGATCGAGGGCACTTATACCGCAGTGAACACGGGCATTTTTAAGCTCA
>JADFOM010000280.1 GCA_022562835.1 Acidobacteriota bacterium
GGAGAGTTCCGTGGATGATCCACTTGCCGATTTGCGCGGCGTGTCCGACTGGCGAGCACCGCTTGGTTCGCTGCTTAGGGATCGACCGGCTTGGCTCGGCGCTGCGCTCTTCTGTCTCATCGCATTGGTCGTTGCTGTGGGTCTCCTGCTCTTCCAGGTGCTATCGCCTGCGGCGCCTCCACCTGAGTCCTACCTCCCAGAGGCAGAGTCCATCGAGTGGCCGTCGACCAGCCTGGTCGATCAAGACGCGACGGTCACCGTGCATGTCGCTGGCGCCGTCGCAACCCCGGGCCTCATCGAAGCGGATCTTGGCATGCGTGTGGGCGACGCTCTGTCACTCGCTGGCGGGTCGTTGCCGCGAGCGGATGTCGACCGGCTGAACCTCGCAGAGCCACTCGTTGACGGTGGCCGCGTTTATGTCCCACGGATCGGTGAGGACGCCGTGGTCGAGCCGCTGACCACAGAAGGTGTTGAAGCCCCCGGTCAGTCGGTCGTCGTCAACATCAACACCGCGGACGCGACTGAACTTGAGTCACTCCCAGGCGTTGGGCCGGTCACCGCCGCAGCGATAATCGCGCACCGAACCGACAATGGGCCCTTCGGTGCGATCGAGGACCTTGAGTTGGTGTCGGGGATCGGCCCCAAGACGTTGACCACTCTGCTCCCCCATATGACAGTCGGTCCATGACCGGCTGGTTGTGGCCCGCGGCGGCCTGCGGAGCCGCGGTCGGTGCGATCATTGGCTGGGCGGCACCTGTTCCGCTCATCGCTACCTGCGTCGTACTTGTTGTGCTGTTCAGGCGAAGCGTCGTCGGGCCGGTAGTTCTCGTGCTGAGCGTTGCATTGTCTGCTGGTCTACTCGATGCCCGCGCACGTGGCCCGCTCGAGGACCCTGGGCTCGAGGTCATTGACACCATCGCCACGCTCGTCGACGATCCTCAGTGGTCCGCAGCGTCGGTCCGCGTAACGGTCTCTGCGCAGGACCGACACCTTCTCGTCCAAGCAGGAGGACAATACGCGTCGACTCTGTCAAACATGGCGGCTGGCCAACGCGTGGTGCTGCGGGGACGCGTTGAACCGTTGTCGCCGTTTCAGAGTTGGATGAAGTCCCGCCATGTCGCCGGCCGAGTTGTGGTCGACGAGCTCAAGCGGTTTGACGGGGGTGCACTTCCTTTCCGGCTCGCTAACTCGGTGCGGTCTTCTATCGAGACGGGAGCCCGTCCTCTCGGGCGAGAGTCCCGCGCCCTGTACCTCGGTCTTGTCTACGGAGATGACCGTGACCAGACCGACGCTGTGCGCACCGACGTGGCCCGCGTCGGTTTGGGGCACCTCGTTGCGGTATCGGGGCAAAACGTAGCGTTCGTCATCGCTTTGGTCGCCCCATTGCTCGCCCGTCTCGGCTACCGGATGCGAGCCATCGTGGTCTTGGTTGCCTTGGCGTTCTTCGCGACCATCACGCGGTTTGAACCGTCGGTGCTTAGGGCGGTCACGATGGCTGGCGCCGCGACAGTGGCGTCGCTGACAGGTCGCTATGTCGAGGGAACAAGAATCTTGGCGCTGTCGGTGACCGTACTGATCTTGATCGATCCACTTCTTGTGGAGCGGGCAGGCTTTCAGCTGTCGGTCGCTGCCTCAGCAGGAATAATGTGGTGGGCCGCCCCGCTGGCTCGTCGTATGCCGATGCCAGACGTGATCTCCCAGCCGACAGCGGTCAGCCTCGCCGCTCAGCTGGCTGTGGCTCCGATCACGATCATCACCTTCGATGGTGTCGCGCCGCTCTCCGTGCCGGCGAACATCGCCGCGGGCCCGGTCGCTGGTCCGGTGATGATGTGGGGAATGACCGCCGGATGGCTGGCTGGCCGTGTGCCCAGCGAGCTCGGAGATCTTCTGATCTGGCCGACGAGGTTGCCGTTGTGGTGGCTCTTGACCGTGGCGAGAGTCGGAGCGTCTGCGCCGTTGGCACCGCTGGGTGCGTTGTCGGTTGTTGTTCTTGCCGCAGCGGTGATGGTTCTCGGGCATCACCGGCTCATCGCCATCGCCTTGATCGTCGCGGTGGTGTGGGGGAGTTGGCTGACACCGCCGGGCGGCTCGACCGAGCTCACGAACGGTGCGATCTTGCATGTCGGTGGGCTCGTCGTGGTCGAACTCGACTCGCCGACCTCACCGCGTGCTGTGCTCGACGGCTTACGTAGCAGGGGAGTGATGAGGGTCGATTCCGTGATCGCCAAACGGGGCGGAGCGCGCGACGCCGCGGCCGTGGCGACAATGCGTGATCGGCTCACCGTCAGCCAGGTTTTCGCGCCGCCGGGGAACCAGGTCCTCGATGCGGAGCCTCTCGCTAGGGGCCAAGTCGTGCGCTTCGTGCAGGACGGTCTCGAAATTCATTCGATGGGTGACGAGTTGTGGGTCGAGACCGGTAGCGCGTCGGTACCGTGACCGGCGAGCCTGCTGAGACTATTCGCTGTCCATTCGCCGTGAAACGGCCAACGCAATAGCCACAATGATAAGGCCCGCGAGGATCCCCGTAACCGCCCACTGCACCGTGGGTCCGTCGATCGGTTCATCCGCTGCGGCCGCAGCAACGTCGTTGCCGTTTGGCGTCAAGGGGCCCGCGGACGATGACGGTGTCGTCGTGGTCGTCAAGGGTGTGGTTGGAGGTGTTGCAGTGACCGGAAGCTTCGCTGTCACCCTTATGGGCCGGCGAAGAGGAGTGGGCCCGTCGAGAAATTCGTTGGAAAACTGAGTCACCGTGGCCCCTTCTTCGCCGTTGAGAACGACGAGACGCGAGCTGTCGACGGCGAGCAATTCGTCACCTGCGATCACGTATGGTCCCGGAGAGGCCGGAGCGGGGTCACCGGTCGCCTTGCCGGTCAGAGCGTCGACGACAGTTCTGGACCCGTCGGTAGCGTTCGTTGTAACCAAGAGATTCTCGCCGATCCAGTCCCGCGTAAGAGACAGATCGGGTTCTTCCCGGTATGCAGCGATCTGTCGACTGGGCGAAATGTTCCATACGAAGGTGTCGATTCGGCTGGGCGATCCTTTGATCGCCCGTTCAATAGAGAAGACGACTCGTCCGCCTGATGGTGATGCCGAGTAGCCGCCGATGCGCGCAGGGAATCGCACCGCTTCCTCAATGTCGCGTGCCTCGTCGATGAGCCGGGACTTGCCGGTCTTGAGGTCGAGCAGCTCGAGACGGGTGTTTGCGAATTTCGCGGTGACCAGCGCATTGCCGGGGTCGAGGATGTCCACCGAGGTGAATCGCCCTTCGATCAATGGTGCGGCCGGTCGAGCGATTTCGACGAAGTCGGTGAAGAGCTGGGTTAGCTCGCTCGTCGCAAACTTTCGCGCAACGAGTACTTCGGATCCGTCGTTGTTTCGACAGACGAGCCCGCCGTAGTCGACGAGCGCCCCGCTGGGAGGTGGCAGTGGCTCTGCTCGGATCGTTTCGAACGTGGAGAGGTCTCTGACCGTTACCTGATCGGTCCAGCGCTCGGCGATGAGTTTCCCGCCCGGGCATCGTGATACCTCGATCAGTCGAGCCAGGGGTCTCTGCGGGGTCGTCAGGAACGCGGCGATTCGGCCCTGGGCATCGGTGAGCGAACCCTGCGCCAGATTCTCCCCGAGCTGCCTCACGTCCGCGTTGGCGGGGTCGTCCTGATCCCGGTCGATGCCCTGCGTGGGTGGCTCCAAGAGCGGGCGAAGGCTGAGCAGGGCCGAGCGGAGGCGGTGGCCGAGGAATCAATCGAGCAGGAGGCGAACCGTGCGTAAGACGATCGTTATCGCCGTTCGCGAGTATCAGGCCGCGGTCAAGACCAAGGCCTTCGTGGTTACGCTTGTGGCCATGCCGATATTGATGGGGGGCAGCATCGCAGTGCAGGTGT
>JADFOM010000281.1 GCA_022562835.1 Acidobacteriota bacterium
CGGCCTCGTACACGCGCCCACTCGAGCGCCCACTCACTCCGTCTACGTCCACCAAAGCCATCGGATCAACCGCCTCGACGAGATGCTCGACCTCGGTCGGGGTCAACCTTGGGTTGATAGGCACATAGACACCTCCAACCTTCCAGACAGCGAACAGGGCCGTGACGACGTCGACCGTGTTCGGTAACGACACCCCCACCGCCTGACCGGCTTGCACGCCGACCTCACGCAGCGACTTCGCCAACTCCTCCGCCGCGGCGTCGACCTCGGTCATCGAATGGCGGCCGTCGACGTCTGTTACCGATGTTGACGCCTCAGCGTTGAGAAGGTCGGCCAGGCTCACTCGACCAGCCAATTCGGATCACGCTTCTCGGCGAACGACTTCGGCCCCTCGGTCTGGTCGGGGTGGCCCCACATCGACACCAGCTCGGCCGCCCCGGCCCGGCACGCGTCGGTAAGCCCCATCTCCAGCGCACCCCAAAGGGCGCGTTTGGTCGCCGCCATCGCGGCCGGCGAATTCTTGGCGATCGTCTCCGCTAGCTCCTGGGCGTGTGCGCGCAGCTGGTCGGGAGGATCGACGATCTCGCTGATCATCCCCAGTTCGTATGCACGCTCGGCCGACATGCGTTCGTGTCGACCGACGAATGCCATCCGCATGACCGCCTCGGCCGGCATCTTGCGCAGCAGACCGATCGCCTCGATCGACACGACCTGACCGACCGATACATGCGGATCGAAGAATTGGGCATCCGATGCCGCGATCACGATGTCCGCGTCGGCCACCCAATGAAACCCTCCGCCCGCACAGATTCCGTTCACGGCTGTAATCACAGGTTTCCAGACCTGCTGATGCCAAGAAGTGAAGTGCAGATCGAAGTTCTCCATCGACTCGCGGTAACGCTCCATACCCACCCCGTCACCGGCGATCTCCGACACGTCGACGCCGGTCTGAAATGCCCGGCCCTCACCCGTGTGCACGATCACCCTCACGGCCGGGTCGTTGTCCAGTTCGATCCAGGCATCGGCGAACTCGTCGCGCATGGCGCTGTTCATCGCATTGAGCTGGTCGGGGCGATTGTTGATCAACCATCCGACAGGACCCTCGCGCTGCACGATCAGGTGTTCATAGGCGCCCATTGGGGTTCCCTTCGTTCGGTGAATGCCAGCGGGCCTTCGGTCTGGTCGGGGTGTCCCCACATTTCAACCAACTCTGCGGCACCAGCCCGGCACGCGTCGGTAAGCCCCATCTCGAGCGCACCCCACAGTGCCCGCTTGGTGTGAGCCATCGCGGTCGGGCTGTTGCGCGAAATCTTCTCTGCGAGTTCGGCCGCCGCGTCGCGTAGCGAATCCGGTTCAACGACCTCGGAGATGATGCCGAGCTGATAGGCCCGCTGTGCAGAAAGGCGTTCGTGGCTGCCGCTGAACGCCATACGCATCACCGACTCCATCGGAGACTTGCGCACGAGTGCGATCACCTCGAAGGAGCTCACCTGACCGATCGACACATGCGGATCGAGAAACGTCGCAGACGATGCCGCTATCACGATGTCGGCATCGGCCACGAAGTGAAGCCCTCCGCCTGCGCACACCCCATTCACCGCAGCGATGACCGGTTTGGTGACCTCGTTGTGCCAGGCACTGATTTTCAGTTCCGCTCTCTTGGTGCGACGGGACTGCTCGCGCAACGCGTCCGGATTACGTGCCAACTGCACAACATCGAGGCCGGTCTGAAAGGCGCTGCCGTTGCCGGTGTTTACGATGACACGAACCTCGGGGTCGGCGTCGAGTTCCTGCCATGCAACCTCGAGCTCTTCGAGCATTACGGCGTCCATTGCGTTGCCGGCATCGGGCCGATCAAAGATCAGCCAACCAACGTGACCCTCGCGGCCTACCTCCAGGGTTGCGTAACTCATGAGCGAGGCACCTCGGTCCACGGCGACGTTCGATACGGGTCGGGTTCGCGAGGCAGTCCCAGCACACGTTCGCCGATCACGTTGCGGTTGACCTCACCAGTGCCGCCCTCGATCGTGTTTGCGCGGCTGCGCAACATGCCCGCCACCTCGAAGGGCAATGAGGCGCCGTAGCCCGACGCGTCCTGCGCAGCCCACGCAACGCAACCCATGCCGACTAGGTCACACGCCAACATCTGAATTTCTTGGTTCAGATCGCCTTGGTGAACCTTGCCAATTGAACTCTCCGGACCCGGCGAACGACCAGCCTTCAGCCCGACACGCACCCGCTGATTCGTCCAGCCCCGGATCTTTTCCTCTGAATAGGCGCGCATGAGACGTTGCCGCATCACCGGATCGGTGGGACCGTGTGCGAGCAACCGGCTAACGCCGGAGCCGCCGATGCGATCGACACCACCCGAGCCCGATCCCGACACCATCTGACGCTCACCCGACAGCGTCGCATTCGCGACCCGCCAACCGTCACCGACCTCGCCGACGCGCTGTGCATCGGGAACCCTGGCCTCATCGAGGAACACCTCGTTGAAATCGATCTCACCGCCGATGTGGCGCAGCGGCCTGACCTCCACGCCGGGTTGGTGCAACTCGACAAGGAAATAGCTGATGCCTTTCCGTTTCGGCACGTCGGGGTCGGTGCGGGCCAGACACACACCGAAGTCGGAAAGATGCGCCCAGGTCGTCCAAACCTTCTGGCCCGACAACACCCAGTCATCGCCATCGCGTTCAGCCCAGCACGCCAGAGAAGCCAGGTCAGAACCGGCGCCCGGTTCGGAGAACAACTGGCACCAGACCTCTTCGTTGGCAACGATCGGTGGCAGGAAACGCAGGCGCTGTTCCTCGGTCCCGTGCGCGAACAGCGCCGGCGCGCAGAGGTTTAACCCCAAGGGGTTCAACCTTCCGAGGTTGAACGGCGCCAGGACCTCTTCGAATCGTCGTGCCAGATCCTGCGACACGTCCAGGCCGCCGTATTCACACGGCCAGGTCGACACGACGAGGCCCGACGCAGCGAACGCCGGATACCAGGCCTCATAGTCGACCCGAGAGCGCACACGCCGAATCGCGCTCGATCCACCCGAGCGCGCAGCCTCCTGCCACGCATGTGGAACGGCATGCTCAACCCAACGGCGAACACACTCCACGGCCTCATCGCCGTCGGTGCCTGGTTCGAACAGCCTGTCTGTCATCGTCCGGTGAAGTTCGGATCACGCTTTTCGACGAACGCTGCGAGACCCTCCTTGAAGTCCTCGCTGCGACTCGATAGTTCCATCGCGAAGGCTTCGGCTTGGAGCTGTTCGCCAAGCGTTGCCGTCGACGACGTCGTCAACAGATGTTTGGTGAGGCCCAAAGTTACCGTCGGACCGTTGGCAAGTTCGACCGCTGTCCGCTCAGCGATCGTCGCCACCTCACCTACCGAAACCGCCTCGGAGAAGAGTCCCCACTCAACGGCCTCGGTGCCACTGATCGACTCGCCGCGCAGCAGTAGCCGACGGGCTCGTTGCACGCCGACCAAACGTGGCAACAGCCAAGTCGCACCGCTGTCAGGGGTGAATCCACGTTGACTGAACGGTTCCCAAACCTTCGCGTCCGCCGCAACGATCGTGAAGTCGGATGCAGCCGCGAGATGTAACCCGATGCCGGCGACCCATCCACGTACCGCGCACACGATCGGCACCTGCACCGAACACATCAGCGGAATGAGGCGATGTGCTTGAGATGGAAGGCGGCGCTGAATCGAACCAATTCGCGGTTTGGCTCCATCTCCGGAGCCTTGACCACCATCGGGTTTTGCCTTGTTGCGTCCAACGATGTCGAAGCCCGAACAGAAGTGAGCGCCGACAGCGTCCAATAGCACTGCGCCGCCGGCTTCATCGCGACCGGCCGCGTCGATCCGGTCGATCAAAGCATCGAC
>JADFOM010000282.1 GCA_022562835.1 Acidobacteriota bacterium
CGAGCTCAACGGTTGGTCGGCGCCCAAGGACATCATCTTGAAGGTTGCAGAGATACTCACGGTCAAGGGCGGCACCGGCGCCATCGTCGAATATTTCGGCCCCGGGGCCAACTCGATCAGCGCCACAGGCAAGGCAACCGTGTGCAATATGGGCGCAGAAATCGGCGCAACGACATCGCTGTTCCCCTACGACGATGCCAGCGCTCGCTACCTCAAGGCAACCGGCCGAGAGGCCATCGTGGATGCAGCGAACGCCGTGGCACATCACTTGCGTGCCGACGACGAGGTGCACGCCAACCCCACCGACTACTTCGACCAGGTCATCGAGATCGACCTCTCGACCTTGACCCCACACATCAATGGGCCGCGCACACCGGACCTGGCCCGGGAGGTTGGTGCACTCGGCGAGGAGGCCCGCAAGAACGGCTGGCCACTCGAGGTCTCTTCCGCACTCGTAGGTTCGTGCACCAACTCCAGCTATGAGGACATCACCAGAGCGGCCTCGATCCTGCGTGACGCCGCGGCCAAGGGACTCAAGGTCAAGACACCGTTACTGATCACCCCCGGCTCAGAACAGGTACGAGCAACCATCGAACGCGACGGCCTGCTCGGCGATTTCCGAGAAGCGGGGGCGACCGTGCTAGCCAACGCCTGCGGGCCGTGTATTGGTCAGTGGCAACGCGATGACATGACAGAAGGCACCCCCAACGTCATCGTCACCTCCTACAATCGCAACTTCCCCAAGCGCAACGATGGCTTTGCTTCCACGCTTGCCTTCGTCACCTCGCCCGAAACGGTCGTCGCACTCGCATTGGCCGGCACGATCGACTTCGACCCTGTGTCGGGAACTTTGACCAACGACGCCGGCGAAGAGGTCTCGCTCGCCGAACCGATCGGCGTAGAGCTTCCGCCCGACGGGTTCGAAGAAGGCGACAGCGGTTTCATTGCACCCAGCGGTGTCGACGCGAACCTCGCTGTGAGTCCCGACAGCGATCGCCTTCAGGTCCTCGTGCCATTTGAACCTTGGGACGGGAACGACTTCACCGATCTGCCAGTTCTCTTGAAGGCGAAGGGCAAGTGCACCACCGATCACATTTCGATGGCCGGACCGTGGCTCAAGTACCGGGGCCACCTCGAGAACATTTCCGGCAACCTCTATCTCGGCGCCGTGAATGCGTTTACCGACGCCGTTGGAGAGGGCAAGGATCAGCTCGATGGCGAAACTCGTTCGTTCCCCGACATTGCAAGGCATTACCACGAGGCAGACCAGCCATGGGTGGCGATTGGTGACGAGAACATGGGCGAGGGCTCATCGCGCGAACACGCGGCGATGGAACCACGTTTCCGTGGCGCGAAGGTGATAATCGCACGTTCATTCGCGAGGATTCACGAGACCAACCTCAAGAAACAGGGCATCCTGCCGCTGACGTTTGCCGACCCGGCCGACTACGACCGCATTGCTGAGGACGACCGCATTGCCGTGCACGGGCTTGCCGACATCCAGCCTGAGTCAGCGGTGCAGGTCACCGTGACTTCGCCAGACGGTTCCACCCACACGTTCGAGGCAAATCAGACGATGAGCCCTGATCAAATCGAGTGGTTCCGCGCTGGCAGTGCTCTCAACCTGATCCGCCAAAAAATGGGTTCCTAGCCATCCGCGCTGTGTGCAGCCGTCGCTCGGTTGCTCACACTGCCTATGGGATTGGCCTCAGCGCGGGATTTCGTTGAACGGAATACCCTTGTCGGGTCGCGGCTCCTGGGGCAGCCCAAGCCCACGCTCACCAATGATGTTGCGCTGTATTTGATCGGTGCCACCGTAGATCGACGGACCCGGCGAGAAGACCGCCAGTTCGGCCATCACTCCCCCATCCGGTGCGCTATCGCCCCAGAGGGTGCCCGCTGCGCCCATGATCTGCAACCCGATGTCACGGGTTTGACGGACGATGTCGCTTTGGGACAGCTTCGCAATGTTGGGCATGGACGGATGGATCTCCATGCCGGCGCCGCGCATTGCCTTCATGCGCACATTGCCCATCTTTCCTAGCTGCTCGAGCGTGTACAGGCGCATGAGACCTTGACGGATCACAGGGTTTGAGACCGAGCCGTTCGCTTTCGCCATCTCCGACAGCATCGCAAAGCCCTGACCGGATAGTCCGCCCGACGTTCCGCTTGACGCCTTGCGGGTGAACTCACCTGCCTTGCGGCTCAGGTGGCCTACCTTCGACCCCGCAACCGCAGCAGAGGTGCCGCCCCCGCCGCCAGCTCCAAGACCGGCCCGCTCCGCAGCCAGGGTGGTGTTGGCGACCGCCCAACCATTTCCTAGGCCACCGATCAGGTCAGCATCGGCGACCCGTGCCTCGTCGAGAAACACTTCGTTGAACAGCGCCTTGCCTGTCATCTCACGCAGTGGACGAACCTCAATGCCTGGCTGGTCCATGTCGAGGACGAAGTAGGTGATACCGGCGTGTTTGGCCACATTCGGATCTGTGCGCGCTATCAACATGCCGAGATCGGATTGATGCCCACCGGAGGTCCAGACCTTTTGTCCAGACATGATCCACTCATCGCCGTCCTTGGTGGCCGTCGTGCGAAGACCGGCCAGATCCGAGCCGGCTTCGGGCTCCGAGAAGAGCTGGCACCAGCCGGACCGACCGGAGGCAATGTCTGGAAGGAAGCGCTGCTTTTGTTCCTCCGAACCGTGGGTCATGATCGTCGGCGCGGCGAGGAGACTACCCAGCCCCCCTGGAGCACCTAGTGCCCCAACAGCCGCGAATTCCTCGCTGACCACACGCGAATCAGCGCGTCCCAGACCCTTCCCAAACCACTCCTCTGGCCATGTCGGAAAACCCCAACCGGAATCGACCAGTGTGTCCCACCAAGCTTGAACGGTCAGTTCTTCATCCCAGTTCGCCACGAGCCAATCCCGAACTTCACTCCGAACGTCCTCACTCACGAGATCCCCTCCCACATCAAGCGACGACCAGGTCAACCGCGTTGGCGGCCATTCTTCCCGCAACGACCATCGAGGATGAAACCGGCGCTAAGAAATGGCGTCCCCTGCGGGCAGCGAGTTCATGAACGTCGGGCGCACGACAGGGCGCAACGCTTCGTTTGAAGTTGCTGTGCGTTCGAAGGTGGCGATAATCGGCTCGACACACAGCGACAACGCGTCCGCTCCCGGCGGCGCGAGCCGGGCGACGGCGTGTCCCGCTCGCAGGAGGCGATCGATGACTTCAACTGCGTCTGGCACAGCGCCGAGCACAGCGGCAAGACCGCCGAGCAGGGGGGTCGACATCAACCATTTCGGAACCGCGACATAGACACCACGCCCCATTGCTCTCGACAGGGCGGCGATCACGCAGACCGCCTCGACCAGTGTCGCGGCGGCGTCAACTTCGAACTCGACCAAGAACGCGCCCTCGGAGGCCGCAGCGAACGTATCGAGTTCAACGACACAGAACGGGTTGAACTCGTTGCGGATCCACGGCACCACCAGTTGTTGAAGGTCGAGCGGCATCGCCCGACTCTGAGAAACCGGTTCGATCATCACCCAGCCACGATCAGCGGCGGTCGCAGCGAGCCGCTCGTCGGGATTTACGGCTACCGGACAACCCACAGAGTCGAGCAAGGGCAGATCGAAAACGCTGTGGGAATACGCTGTGCTCTCGCTCAGCGAGCGGCCATTGTCGATCATCCAGTGATGCACCGCCGACGCCTTACCCTTGCCCCATACAAAGTGTCCGTCGATGACACCATCGCGAACCTCGGTCGCGATTACGGCGTCGAACCCAAGGGTCTCTGCGAACGGTTTACACAGATCCGCCGGTCCGGCGCTGGTCAGCACCGTCGTCTCGCCCGCCGCGCGATGGCGCTCGAGAG
>JADFOM010000283.1 GCA_022562835.1 Acidobacteriota bacterium
TGCAAGATTCGCTCGAGAGCCACGGGATCGATGTGGTGCTTCTACAGACAACCGCGGCGGGAAATGACCCGGTGGCCTCTGACAACGAACTCGAAATCTTTGCTGAGCAGTTCATTTCCGAGGGGGTCGATTTCGTGTTCGACCTGCGGGGTGGCGACGATGCTGCGGAGGTCTTTGCTCGTGTCGGTTTCACGCCGGAGTTTGGTTCCAAGACGCTGGGACCGAGCGTTGATGGAGTCACGGACCGGTCGGTACTCGATGGCGCCATTGGGGTCGGTGAGCTCAACGAGCAGTCCATGTTCGAGAAACCCGAGTTCCAGACCAGCTGCATGGACGTAGTGCGGGCCGCCAACCCCGAACTCGAAGAGGAGATGTCGTTCCTTCCTACAGGCGATGAGCAGGCGGCGGGTCAACCGAGCTGGCTCAACCCGATCATGATCGCGTGTGACCAGACGATGCTCCTGCAGCTGCTCGGCGAGATCGCGGGAGCGGATCTGACGAACGACACGTTTCGAGCGGCGCTCGACGAGCTCGGTCCGGTCGAGCTACACGGGTATGGACAAGCCTCGTTCAACAGTGCGTCGAAGTGGGATGGGCTCGACGAGTTCTACGTCCAGCAATACAACTTCGATACAGACTCGATCGAGATCATTGGAGATCCGATAATCGTCGATCGCAGCTAGTCGGCGAGTTCCCCATACCTCGTCTTCGCGAGGTCAGGCCTTGGCTGGTTCGATGTTCTGATTGACGTGGAAGAGGTTGTCCGGGTCGTAGACAGACTTCACGGCTCTGAGCTTGTCATAGTTGACGCCGTAGTTCTCGGCGACCCGGTGGTCATCGTCGTCGGACATGAAGTTGATGTAGCCGCCAGTTGTCCCGGAGTGTGGGTGGATACCGGCGTAGTAGTCCTTTACCCATTTGATGTTTGCTTCGTTGTCAGCGGGGTCCGGCCACATGCAGCGATCACCGGTGCGAAGTTCTTGTCCCTATGCCCAAAGGCAGTCTCATCGGCACCGACCCTTTGAGCAGCCCCGTTGATCGAGTAGAGGTGCATCGTCGAGCTCACATATGGCGTCTTCTTACCGTGCTCTACGTGACTGGCTATGGCCTCGTCGGTGAGCTCGGTCACGAAATCGGCCTTCCAGTAGTGCTGCATGCCCTTCGGGACCAGCCCGTCAAAGGCGCTGTTGAGAGCCGGGAAGGGCGCTGGGCCGACGTGTTGGGCCTTGACCTCAGCGACGTCGAAGAACGGTTGTAGTACGGCGTCGGCTTCCTCGTGCGGGCCGTTCCAGCATGTGACGAGGGCGCAGAACAGGTCGCCCACACGGTCTTCTGGAACGAATGGGAGCGGAGGAGCGATCTGCCAGGCGAAGAAGCAGCCCAGTTCTTCGGGCGCGTCGGCGATCAGGTCTCGGTAGAACGCCATGACGGTTGGAGCGTCATCGACCTCGTAGAACAACGGGCCACCCACAATGTCGCCAACCTCGTGGAGCTGGAACTCGAAGTTGGTGACGACGCCGAAGTTGCCACCCCCACCGCGCAGAGCCCAGAACAGATCCTGGTTCTGGTCGTTGCTCGCTGTGACCTGACGGCCGTCGGCGAGCACGACGTCGGCGGATATCAAGTTGTCGATCGACAGACCAAGACCGCGGGTCAGGTACCCGATTCCGCCGCCGAGCGTTAGCCCACCGACACCCGTCGTCGAGATGATGCCTCCCGGCGCCCCTAGCCCAAACGGGTAAGTCGCATGGTCGACGTCACCCCAGGTCGCACCGCCACCGACCCGTGCGATCTTGTTCACCGGGTCGACCGAGACGTTGTTCATCACGGACAGATCGATGACGAGCCCGTCGTCGACCGTCCCGAAGCCGGGGACGCTGTGACCTCCACCACGGACAGCCAAATCCGCACCGCTCTCGGCCGCGGCGACGACGGTCGCCATCACGTCAGCGGAATCCATACATCGCACGACGGCGCGGGGCCTGCGGTCGTGCATGGCGTTGTAAACGACGCGCGCATCGTCATAGTCGGGGTCGTCGGCGGTGATGACGCTGCCCCGCACTGCTTCGGACAATGAATCGATCGCGTTGCTCATCGGTTTTCTCCTCGCGGCTCATGTATCCGGGGTGACAAAAGCGCTACCGCCCTTGTTCGACACCCCCACAATTAGCACCATACGCCACCGGACGGACCCATGTCCCGGGTGCGCTGGATCGCGTGCCATGTTTGGCTAACAGCATTCGTCTGGCCGGCGACGGCGACGCTCTGACACGCCGAGGCCAGCCGAACAGTCGGTGGCCCCTGAATACGGTTTGCGCTGGAGCTTGGACCATTTGTTGTGCCCCCGCCAGGATTCGAACCTGGGCGCACGGTTTAGGAAACCGATGCTCTATCCCCTGAGCTACGGGGGCCATTCGTGAACAGCCTAGGTCGGAGCGTTTTGGCCGCTCGCACACATCTGTTGTGACCGTAGCGGCCAAGCGAGATTTAGATATGTGTTGACAAAGCTTTAACGTTGTATACGTATCTCGAACTGTGACTAAGATCGAAACCAACATCGATTGGCGTGAGGCCCGGCGCCAGTCCGCTCGAGCCGCGATTGTGGACGCCGCTTGGGCTCTGGTGAGAGACGAGGGCCTCGCAGGACTGGCGATTCGTGACCTCGCCAGCCGGGCCGGGATCACGACTCCGACCGTGTGCCGTTCTAGGTCAAATCTTTGCGTCGCGTTGACACTCCAGCACGCACAGCCTTGAGATTCGGGATTGTCAACCGGCGCACCGTGAGCCCCTCTGTCGATAGGGTCTACCTTCATGAAGAAATCACCGTGGTTTGCAGCACTTATTCTGTTCCTCGCGGTCCTCGCCGCTGCGTGTAGCGACGACGGACCTCCCGAGCCAGCCACGACCGGTGGTGACCCCGACGCGACGGTCGAAGCGGACACCGACGAGGACGAGCAATCCGCTTCGGATTCGTGACGGCCGCCGCACCAACCACCGGCGCCCGGAACAGCTGATCACGCCTTGAGTGATCTTGACCCTCGCGGGTTCTCCGCTATCGACACCCTGATCGGGTTCAAGAGTCTGGTCGGCTCGACCCGAGAACTCCCGTCGGTCAAACCGTCGATGCGGGGCACCGAACACCCTGCTGACTACATGTACCGCGATATTCCAGCGCTGGTCGACGAAACCGCTGACGTCGTCGCCGAAACGTTGGCGGCTATGGACGGCAACGGTGTAGCCACCGGTTTGATTCCCCTAACCCATCCGGCCAGCGCGGCGGCAGCCCAGGCCTATCCCGACCGGTTTTGGCTGTCGACTCACGTAGATCCTGTCGACCCGGTCGACTCCGCCCGCCAGATCCGCGCCGATCATGAACATCTGGGCACAAGAGCCGTCACGATGTTTCCGGCCGGGTCAAGCCCGCAGATCGCGGTCGATGACCCCAAGGCCTACGTCGTCTATGCAACCTGTGTTGAACTCGGATTGCCCGTCTTCGTCACCGCTGGAGTGCCAGGGCCACGCGTACCAATGGCTGCGCAGCACGTGCTCGCGTTCGACCGTGTTTGTTACGACTTCCCCGAGTTGACGATTGTCATGCGCCATGGTGCCGAACCGTGGGAAGCACTGGCGGTGAAGCTACTGCTGAAGTGGCCGGGACTGCACTATTCGACGTCTGCCTTCGCGCCCCGTCACTATCCTTCGGCCATCATCGATTACGCCAACACCCGCGGAGCGGACAAGATCCTCTACGCCGGTTACTACCCTACGCGCTGCAACTCGATCGCGTCTTCGACGAACTTGCCGATGTGCCAATGCGCGACGAGGTCTGGCCAAAGTTCCTCCGTGTAAACGCGC
>JADFOM010000284.1 GCA_022562835.1 Acidobacteriota bacterium
GTCGTCCGCACTCGACGCCAGAGGCGTGGCATGCGCCGCGGCCAACTTCGACGTCGCAACAGTCGGCTTCGAAGCTGCGTCCGCTGCACTCGCGGCCACCGTCGAGGCCACCGGTGCGGTCGATGCAATTGTTGTCGCTCTGGCCGGGAGTCCAGCAGAAAGGGGATCGGGGACCGGTTGGGAACAGGTCCTCGGTGAGCACACCGGCATCGTGGAGCAGATCTACGCCGATGCCGCCTGGGCCAGAGCAGCCGCGGACTATTCAGCACAGACAGAGACCCCGATCCGGCTCGTGACCCTGACCGACGCCATGACAGCGGGCGGCCGCAGCAGAGCCCAGGCATCGGCTCAGCATGCACGAGCAGCACGCGGCGCGACCGATGATCGGATCGTTGCCTTCACCGCCAGCATCGAGACGCTCAATGCCGGTTCCGCACGTTCGATTGGCGAGTTCGCTGCGCACTTGTTGTGCAGCCCCGAAACGCCCCCACTATCGGGTGCCGAGTTGGTCGCTAGTGCCGGTTTTGTTGGTCTGCGAAGTCACCCACGTGTGGGTACCAGCGTCATCTTCGATGGATCGGCTGTTCCTGCCTGGCTCGACGACACGCTCGAAAGCATCGTTGGCGCGAGAGGCGCTTTGAGCGGCAACGCAGATCGACGAGAGGACAAGGCCGATGACTAGGTCGCCTATCCGGATCGTCGACGCGCACGTGCATCTGTGGGACCCCGCACGCACCGACTGGTACCCGTATCTGTCGGGCCAATCGAATCTGAACATGGGTGATACTACGGGTATGGCGCGGCGTTTCGACGCGGCCACCTACCGGGCCGAGTCGGCCGGCTGGAACGTCGAAAAGTTGGTGAATGTGGCCGCAGCAACCGGGCCCTATTCGATCGACGAGACGCTCGAGCTAGACCGGCGGGCAGACACAGACGGTCAGCCGAGCGCCATCATCGGCGGCATTACCCCAACAGCGACCACCGCAGAGGCGGTGGCTCAGATCGACCGGCAGATGATCGCATCGCGCTTTCGCGGCGTCCGACCGATGGGTGACTTCGAGGGCCCACTTCCAGCTGACGACGTGCTCCGCGTTCTTCAAGAGCGGGGCCTTGTGTTTGATCTGATGGCTCAGGCGGATCAGCTCACCGCAGCGGCTCGAGGTCTAGCCGGCCTCGACGAGCTAATTGTGGTCGTCGAGCACACGGGCTGGCCACGATCGAATACACCCGACGAACACAAGTTGTGGAGGGAGGGCATTACCGCTCTCGGCGACCTCGGTGACAACGTCGTCTGCAAGTTGTCTGGGCTGGCCATGCCGATGGGATCTATGAGCCTCGATGCGTTTAGCCCCTGGCTCGAGTTCGCCATCGAGACATTCGGCGAGGACCGCTGCATGTTCGCTAGCAACTTTCCTGTCGATGGTCTACACGGCACTCTCGACGAGCTGTATACGACCTATGCGGCATTCACCGAGGGGTTTGATGATGTTTCACGCGACAAACTGTTCGCCGCCAACGCTGAGCGAATCTATCGCTGTTGATCGGATCGTCGGTGTTCTCAACCTGCGGGTTCTGCTCAGACCTTCAGCGCTCGCCGAGCCATGCTGGAGCTCTGTCGATAAGGAACTCTGACACGTCACGGCAGCGATCGAGAGTGTCACAGAGTGACTCCTGACCCAAGAAGATGCTGGCCAGCGGCACCTCGACCCGGGCTACCAGGGTCAGCGATCTTGTCGGATCGTCGGTGACAGCGGCATACGAATCGACCGCAGTCACCTCCAGAGGCAAATCGGGTCCACCGACACCGGCGAGTTCGGTGGCGAGCAGGAGTAGATCGGGTCCGTTGGGCAGCGGGGGCAATGCCCACGTGAATAACAGCGGCGCAACGTAGGTATTGGAAGGGTCCTCGTCCTCGCTCAAGGTCATCAGTTCGTCTTCGAATGCGAGCATGGAACGAGGGTCGAGCTCGAGCGCAAGGTGAAGATCCAGCGGGCCACCGCACGCATCCTCGGGATGCAGATCGACCTCGAACGCCTGGCGCATCGAGTAGGTCTCCACGAAATGCCGCTCGTCATGGACGTGAAAGCCATGGTCAACCGCGTGATCTTTGAGGTCGGCTATGAAGCCAGCGATGTCGACTACCGCCACATTCGGTCCGTTCGTCTATGAGTGTGCTCCTAGACAGGATATCGCCAAGGGGCGACATCGCCGAAGCGTCCTGGTAGACAATGCCTCCAATGGACTTGCCGACGATCGTGAACCTTCTCGAGCGCACCGCTGACACGGTGGTCTCTGCGTTGTCGGGGCTTGACGATTGGGGCCCGGCTGGCACGGCCAAGGCCTCGCAGTATCGCAGCGATATTGTTGCTGACGCTGCTGCACTCGAGGTCCTCGGACTCGCCGGTGTCGACGTAATGAGTGAGGAATCAGCGCTGACTCGTTCACCAGGCAGTGAGATCACCGTGGTGATCGACCCGCTCGACGGATCGACAAATGCGGCGCGCCGACTGCCGGCCAGCGCGATCTCCCTGTGTGCTCTCGATGGTGATGGCCCAATAGCGGCGCTCGTTGTCGAGCTGCCGACCAAGACGCGTTGGACCGCGCAGCGTGGCAAAGGGGCGCGCCGAAATGATGTTGCGTTCACCACGCCGGCACCTCCAAGCGTCGACAAAGCCATTGTGTCGCTGAACGGCACTGCGCCGATCGATCTCGGTGTGGGCCAGTATCGGGCATTCGGGGCCGCCGCGGTCGAGCTGTGCCACGTCGCCTACGGAGGCCTCGACGGCTACATCTCATGTGACCGAGACGGACATGGCCCCTGGGACTATCTCGGCGCGTGGCTGGTCGCAGCCGAGGCCGGCGCGACGATGATCGATGCATTCGGCCGTGACCTTGTGGTGATCGATCCCGAGGCGCGTCGAACCATAATGGCGGGTGGTTCGGTCGAATTCGTCGACGAGCTGAACGCTCTGCGCCATAAGTGGGAGTAGCAGTCGGGCATGGATTCCCAGCCGGTCGCTTAGGGTAGAAAGTAATGCGTCGCGCACTCGAGGTCCGAGCTTTCCGCCTTCTACGTGCCGTGCCGAGCGGCTTACGTCAACGTGTCGTGCGCTTCGTCAAGCCGTCGTTCACCGTCGGGGCCGCCTGTTTGTTCCATCGGGACAACAACGTGCTGTTGGTCAAGCAGTCCTACCGGCGCCGTTGGGGACTGCCCGGCGGACTGCTCGACCGAAACGAACTGCCTCACGAAGCGGTTGTGCGCGAGGTTCTCGAGGAGATCGGAATCTGTTTTACACCTACGAAGGAGGCCTTCGTCGCGATTGATGAGCGCGATCAGCGTGTTGCGTTCATCTACATCGAGCCGCTGCCTGCTGGGCTGGAGATGAAAGACATCGTCGCTCGAAGTGCAGAGATCGAGCTGGTCCAGTGGTTCCACGTCAACGACTTGCCACAGTTGCACGATGAACTCACCGCCGGGATCGAACAATTGGTGCAAGATCTCGCTGAGACAAACTGAAGGTCGCGCTGAGCGCTACCCTGATGCGCTCGGGCGTTTAGCTCAGTTGGCTAGAGCATCTCGTTTACACCGAGAGGGTCGGGGGTTCGAGTCCCTCAACGCCCACCATCGTCTTCTCTTTCAAACCTGCGCGACGTGCACTGTCGGTGGGGTTGCTGCGGCGAGTGCGAGTGCGAGTTCTGGTTCGGGTGGCGTGTTGTCGTCCGCGGTCCGGAACACGTCTTCGACGGCGTCGGCGAGGTCGGCTTCGGTTCGTCGGGCGACCCTATGGGTACCGGAATTCGGCCGTAGACGTTGACTGGGTTAGAGACGCAAACCTGAACGGTAG
>JADFOM010000285.1 GCA_022562835.1 Acidobacteriota bacterium
TGCCGGTTCGCTGACGACGACGCTCACGTCGCTGTGGACCAACACGGCAGCGACCCCCAGGCCGATCGGACCAGCGCCACAGATCAGCACTCGCTGTCCAGGCGAGATGTTGGCCCGCGTGATGGCGTGCAGAGATACGGCCAGCGGTTCTGCAAGTGCGGCCTCGCGCAACGACAGCGCAGCGGGAATGCTCATGACCGAATCGGCGGACGTGGCGATGAAGTCGGCGAAGGCGCCTTGGAAGTCATCAACTCCGGGTGAGGCCCGCTGCGTACATAGTGAGGGGCGATGGTCGACGCAGAGGCGACAAGACCCACAACCCGGCTTCGCCACACCGATGACGCGATCACCTGGGACATAGTCTCGAACCGCCTTACCGACCTCAGCGACCACTCCAGACCATTCATGACCACCGACGGAATCGGGTCTTCCCCATCCTTCGAGCACCGAGTGCAGATCGGTGCCGCAGATCCCGCAGTGGCTCACCTCGACGAGCACGTCGTCGTCCCCAATCTCAGGCACGGGCATCGACGTGAGCTCAAGCGCCCCCGGACCGCGGTATACAACTGCGGTCATCGCGTGTGTGTCCGGTCGTGTACTCATTTCGCGATCGTAGCGATGTCTTCACCGCCACTCAGGTAATGACATCTCCGCTGGACTCGCGATGCTTGATCGTCATTGAGTGCCAAACGTCATCGCTACTCATAGCGAGGTGTTCGTGGTGCAAGAGCGCATCGATTACCTCGCGGAGACTCGTAGCAACCTTGTCGGCCTTGACCAGGGCCTCGGGGTGGACGTCGCCTCCCTCGGAGTGAGGTCGGGACAACATGTCGCGAACATCGTCGGCGTCGGCGGCGAGGTGTTCGAGGTGATGCGACAGAGTGCCTGGTTCGACTGATTCGCTCATGATGTGACTCCGGTTGTTTCAGCGATGATGCGCCCAAAGATAGCCCTGCTTCCTCTGGATCGTGGCCTGTGAGTGAGACCGCGGAGGCTGGGTCACCGAGCCTGGAGTGGGACCGTCAGATAAAGCGCCGTTCCTCCTTCGGGCACTACGCGAACGGTCAGCTCCCCACCAAGAATCACCGCTCGCCGGGTGAGGTTGCCCAAGCCGTTTCCTTTAGGCGCACCTGATTCGATTCCGCGACCATCGTCGACGATCGACAAGTGGAGGGCATCGCCGATCGCCAGGCTCACCTCGGCCGTCGAAGCGTCCGCATGTTTGGCCACGTTCGTCAAGGCCTCGCGCACAATAGGGATGAGTTCACCGACTACGTCATTCGAGAGCCCAGCTTCGAAATCGCCTGTGAAGATTACGTTCGGTTCGAAACCGAGCATGGGTGTCATCTGGGCGACGACCTCGACGACCTCATCGCGAACGTCGGTCTGCTCCTCGACTCGGCGAGCGTCGAAGATGACCGCTCGAATGCGCGAGATCACGTTGTCGACCTCATCGATCGCCCCGTCGATCCGGGCGGCAACGGAGTCGCTCTCTACCTCGGAGAGGGTCGACTGAAGGTGCATGCCGACCGCGAACAGTTCCTGGATCACGGTGTCGTGGAGGTCGCGCGCGACCCTCTCACGTTCGTCGCTGAGTAGCCGTCGGCGGGTCGCGTCGACCAGCTGCGCCTCGACGATCTCACGATCGGTCATGTCGCGAACCGCCGCAACGGTGTGGGCGACTCCGTCGAGCACCATTGGAGAGAGCCCGACCTCGACCGCGATCTCCGTGCCGTCTCCTCGTAGGGCCAGCAAGCGAACTCCGACGCCCATGGATCGACGTTTCGGGTCCTCGCGATAAGTGCGCCGATGCTGGAGATGGCCAGCTCGCAACGAGGCGGGCAACAACTCATCTACACCCTTGCCGACGAGGTCGTCGATGTCATAGCCAAACAACCTGCACGCCTCCGCGTTTGCGAGACGCACCGCGCCGGCGTCGTCAACGAGCAACATCCCGTCCGGTGCCGCTTCCCAAATGTTGTCGGCCAGCGAAGCCGAGATGGTCATGACAGCCCCTTTCTGCGAACGCTCATCTTCCCTCGCGCTCCGCAAGACGTGCGGCAAGAGCTGCTACCTCGGTGCGGCGTACATGTCCAAGCTTCGTCAGGATCTTGGAGACATAGTTCTTCACAGTCTTTTCGGCAAGAAACATCTCTTCACCAATTTCCCGGTTCGACAGACCGTCACCAATCAGTTCGAATATACGTCGCTCCTGCGTTGTCAGGTCGGCGATCTGTTGTGTTCCGCTGACTCTGAGACGTTCGCGTGCGGCATTGAGCTCTTCCCGGTCGAACTGATGGTGCCCATGTGCGGCGCGATGAATGGCGTCGACGACCGCTGATCCACGTACCTGCTTGAGCACGAAACAGGATGCCCCGGCGTCCGCGGCGTCCACGAAAGCCTGGTCGTCGGCGAACGAGGTGAGCATTACTGTCGCCACGCGAGGGTGCTCGGTCCGAAGCTCACGGCACAGTTCGATGCCAGTGCCATCGTGGAGCCGGACATCGAGCACGGCCACGTCGGGATTACACTCGGCAATCACCGATGACGCCTCCGCCACCGTTCGGGCCTGCCCCACCACCTCGAGATCCGCAACAGCATCAATCATGGCGGTGATGCCCGCTCGCACTACGTCATGATCGTCGAGCAGGAATACCCGGATAGCCATGTGTTAGTTCTAGTCGCCGGGGCGCCGCGGATGCACCCTCTGGGAGCTGCGCCCGGCGTTCAGCGTGCCGACTCGTCGTCGCTGGCCAGCGGCTTACGGCTCGGGATTCGTCGCCCGCTGATGTCCCTTGGATGGATCTGCACCCACATCGATCTTTCGATTTGATCAGCCCAGGGCCGTAGCCCAAGGCCGAACAGCTCCTCGAGTTCTGACTCCGATACCACCTCCTCGGCCGTGCCCCGCACGAGAACGCTCCAGCCGGTACGGCGAGGAGCATCCCAATCATCGATCTCGAACGCCACTTCGTAACCTCGTCCGGCCGCGTTGAGTTTGGAACCAAGCGCTGTGCGAAACACAATGCGCCCTCGGTGATACCGGAAATTGACCGGCAGGATCAGCGGCGCTCCTGCGTTGATGAAGGCGATCCGACCGACCTCACTGGCCGCGAGCAACTCGTCGCATACCTTCGGCGGCATTACCTCCAGGCCATCATGATCGACTGGCCAGTCCTGCGGGGATGTCTGCGACTTCATGTAATCATGAAGCCACCTGGCGGTGGCAGCGCCAAGGGTCCTAGGTCCCGCGTCGCGGTCTGGAATGGTGGCAACTGGACTTGGTTCGGCAAAGTGGCCGCGTGAAGTCTGCTATTCGACGGTGATTGGGAGTTCGGTGATCGCGGTGAAACCGGTGACGAACGCATCGACGTCGTCGACCGGATCGATTGCTGTCGAATCACAGTCGACGGTGAAGGGGTCACGGTCGGTGAGGTCTTCAGCCAATGCAACCTCAAGCACGTCGCGCACGCCATTGGGACAGCTCGGCGCGTTGATACTTATTAGGGTCACCTCGCCTGCCTCGTAGCCATCTCGGTGTTCCAAGATCCAGTCGATCGCCGCACCGACACTCGCCGGGAAGTCCTCGACCTCCGCAGCTCCCTGGCTGACCGCCACCGCGGGGATTCCGTTCTGCGCGGCGTAGCGGGCCGCGCCAACGGTGCCGCTGAGAAGCGAAATAGGCCCGATGTTCTGTCCGGAGTTGGACCCCGAGACCACTAGATCGAAGTCGGTGTCGAGGTTCGCAAGCGCCCAGACGATCGAGTCGGCGGGGAAACCATCTACCGCCACTGCCTCGTAGCCTCCCGCGGTAGCAGACTCTGCGCTCATGAGGTCGCC